>JAZOOX010000001.1:0-14234 GCA_045655245.1 Clostridia bacterium
TGGCGACTTTTAACTTCGTATGCGGGTGGCTGGGGTTGTCTCTTCCTTTAAACCCGATCACAGGACTTGCCTGCGGACTTTTGGGCGCGCCCGGGCTGGCTACACTGTTGCTTTTACAGACAATTGTGGTCTAAAAAGCCGACTTTTTTATAAAATTATTCATCTTTTATACAATGTTACAAAAAACGACAAATTTTTTTGGATGGTTTTGCAAATTTAAGGGGTTCAAATTTTTAAAATATAACGATAAACCTTTTGCTTTCTCTGTTTTTCGTTGAATTGCTCGTTTTACAATTAAAAGTTGACAAAATTAGTGTAAAATGTTAGAATAATGTGTAACATTCTGTACAAAAAGAACCTGACAAATGGAGTGGTGTTATGAAACGAACCTGTATCAAGCGCGTTTTGGCAATGCTGCTTACCCTCAGCATGGTCGCTTCCCTGTCCGTTTTGCCTGTTTGGGCTGAGCCGGAGGAAAACGCTCCCCTTGCGATTGAAGAGACTCCCGAGACCCTCTCGGAGTCCGCAAAAATCAAGGCGGCAATGGATTATTACGAGTATCGCGCACTGTATGCCAATATCCCGGCACCGACCGGCGTTTTGGCAACGGTACGTCCGGCTGATATGTCCATTTCTTCTACCGAAGGAATGTCCATCGAGCCGAGTTTTGCGGGAAAGGAGAACGTTCTGCTTTGGAACTCTCCCCTGGCAACCGTTTCCTTTACGGTAAACGTCCCTGCGGATGGCCGCTATAAGATGAATATGGAGTATTCTCCCATTATTTCGGCGAATAACCAGGCATCTTTAGAGATGGCGATGACCATTGACGGCAATTATCCCTTTTCTTCTGCTTCCCGATTCGAGTTCCAAAAGCCTTTGCGCGTCGAGCAGGAATGGAAACAGGATTCCCGCGGCAACGACCTGCGTCCCGAGCAAGAGAAAATCGATGGTGAGTGGAATCTCGCTTACTTCGAGGACTCCGAGGGCGAGTATAACGAAGCCTATTCTTTCTATCTCCCGGCAGGCGTACATACCATCACCTTACGCGCAGATAAGGTGGGCTTTGCGCTGTCCGAAATCAACATCTTAAACCCTGAAGAGCTTCCTTCTTACGAGGAATACCGTGCAGGGTTGGGTGCGGATGTTAAGGTCGCTTCTGCCCCTGTTACTTTACAGGCGGAAAAGCTGAGCAAAACCTCTGATGCGATGATTACTGCAAACTACGACCGCAGCAGCTCGTCTACCGAACCTACCAGCTATAAGCTGATGCTCTTGAACAGTATGGGCGGCAGCAAGTGGCTGTATGCAGGTCAGTGGGCCGAGTGGGAAATCGAAGTTCCCGAGGACGGTCTCTACAATATTCATATGCGCGGCCGTCAGAACTTAAAGAGCGGTATGTTCGTTACCCGCCGCATTGAAATTGACGGCAAAGTTCCCTTTGCGGAATTAAATGATGTTCGTTTCCCCTTCTCTTCGTCCTGGTATATTAAGACCCTGGGGGATGAAACCCCCTACGAATTCTTCCTGACCAAGGGTAAGCATACCCTGCGTCTGACCGTTGTTCCCGGTGCCATGGAAGAAACCATTCATGTACTGCAGAACGCGGTTCAGGTACTGAACGAATCTTATCGCAAAATCCTGATGATTACCGGTCCCACACCGGATACCTATCGTGACTACAACCTGCAAAAGACCGTTCCGGGCTTGCTGGATACCTTCCAAGAACAGGCGGCTATCTTAAGACAGGAAAAAGCCACTCTGGAGGAAATTACCGGTACCCGCGGTAGCGAAGCGGCGATCTTGGAGACCCTCTTTTTACAGCTGGAAGGTTTTGTAAACGACCCCCGTTCGATTCAGAACCGTCTGACCCGCTTTAAGTCCAATGTCAGTTCACTGGCATCGTGGTTGCTGACCATCCGCGAACAACCCTTGGAACTGGACTATTTCTCGGTACTGCCGGCAGGGACCGAGCACAAAAAGGCAAATGCTCCCTGGTACTCCTTCAGTAGCCTTTCTTTCGAGATCATGTCGGTTATCGCTTCCTTCTCGGACAAGTTTGCAACCGTTGGTGACTACTATGACGACGGTGAAAGCTTAAACGTTTGGGTCAACATGGGCCGTGATCAGATTCAGCTGGTCAAAGAACTGGTTGACTCCGATTTCGTTGCAAAGTATCCCGGTATCAAGGTCAATGTCAACCTGGTCCAGCAGGGTCTGGTTGAAGCGACCCTGGCAGGGAAAGGCCCTGACATTTCCTTGTTCGTACCTCTGGCCGAGCCGGTTAACCTGGCTGCCCGTGGTGCACTGGTTGACCTGTCTTCCTTCCCTGATTACCAGGAAGTTGCCGACCGTTTCTATGATTCGGCAAGTACGCCATATAAATATGAAGGCGGGGTTTACGCTCTGCCCGCAACCCAGAACTTCTCCATGATGTTCTATCGTACCGACATCTTTGAAGAACTGGGCATCGAGCCTCCCAAGACTTGGGATGACCTTTACGAAATTGCCCCGATTCTCCAGCGTCAGAACCTGGAGATCGGTATCCCCTCCGGTGCTGCAGCTGCAGTTGCCGCTGATATGGGTATGTTCCCCACTCTGATCTATCAGAACGGTGGACAGTTCTACAACTCCAACCTGACGGCAACCGAATTGGACGAAGAACCTGCTTTGAAAGCATTTACCGAATGGACTCAGTTATATACCCGTTACGGCTTCCCGATTCAGTTCGACTTGTACAACCGTTTCCGTACCGGTGAAATGCCGCTGGGTATCGGTGCTTACACCCAGTACGGTATGTTGTCCGCAGCAGCGCCTGAAATCAAGGGTTTGTGGGAGATGGTTCCCTTACCCGGTACTTATGTCAAGGATGAAAACGGCAATCAGGTTTATGACGAAAACGGTGAGCCGGTCATCAATAACCTCTGCATCGGCAGTGGTAGCCAGGGCTGTGTAATCCTGAACAACTGTAAGGATAAAGAAGCTGCCTGGACCTTCTTAAAATGGTTCACCAGCGCCGACGTTCAGGAAAAGTTCGGTAACCAGATCGAGGCGCTGATGGGTCCGTCCGCCCGTTATTCTACGGCGAACAAAGAAGCATTCAAGGGTCTTCCTTGGACGCTGGCCGAGCAGGAGATTTTGATCCAACAGTGGGAAAACACCATTGAAATTGACGAAATTCCTGCAAGTTATTACATTGCCCGTAACGTTTCCAATGCATTCCGTCGTGTAACCAACGCTTATGCCAACCCGCGGCATACCCTGAATACGTACAACATGGAAATGAACAAAGAAATTAAGCGTAAGCGGCAAGAGTTCGGTTTAACCACCGAACTGCCCGACGAAGAGTAAGGAGGGGAGAACACATGAAAAGAACCGAAGTTGTTACCGCGCCTAACGGTCAGCAGGTTACCCTGGAAAAGGACGGCTTGTGGACTGAAATCAAGCGCTATCGCGAACAGTATCTGATGTTGGCTCCCTATGCGTTGCTCTTCATCTTCTTTACCGTTTTACCCGTACTTTCTTCTATTGTATTAAGCTTTACTTACTTTAATATGTTGCAGATGCCCCGTTTTGTCGGCTGGTCCAACTACATTACCCTGTTTTTGGACGACCAAATCTTCTTGATTGCCGTTAAGAATACGTTGGTATTCGCCTTCATTACCGGTCCTATCTGTTACATGGCATGTTGGTTCTTTGCCTGGTTCATCAACGAGTTGAATCCGAAACTCCGTGCATTCATGACTTTCGTGTTCTATGCGCCTTCTATTTCGGGTAACCTGTACGTCATTTGGCAGTTCATTTTCTCGGGTGACTCTTACGGTTTGGTAAACTCTACTTTGATGCGCTTTGGCCTGTTAGACGAACCGGTTTTGTGGCTGACCGATACACGGTATATGTTAACCATTATCATCCTGATTCAGATCTGGCTGAGTTTGGGCGCAGGCTTCCTGTCCTTTATCGCAGGTCTGCAGGGTGTTGATAAATCGATGTACGAAGCAGGTGCCATCGACGGTATTCGCAACCGTTGGCAGGAACTGTGGTACATCACCCTTCCTGCAATGGGCCCGATGCTGATGTTCGCGGCCGTTATGCAGATTGCATCGTCCTTCTCGGTTGCGGATGTTGCCATTCAGCTTTGCGGTAACCCCTCGACTGACTACGCCGCCCATACGGTCGTTACCCACATTTTAGACTACGGTAACACCCGTTTTGAAATGGGCTATGCTTCGGCAATCGCCGTCGTACTTTTCGCGGTAATGATCCTGACCAAGGTTCTCATTACTAAAGTACTGACAAAAATTGCCGATGTGGATTAAGGGGGTGCGTACAATGCGTGAAAAGACTGAGAAAAAATTCCGCGCCCGTGCTCGTGGTGCAAAACGTCTGAGCCGAAGCAAAGGCGGCGACGTGGCAATCTTTGCAATGCTGGTCATTTTCGGCGCCTTTATGGTTTTGCCTTTCGTCTATGCAATTTTACAGTCCTTAAAGCCGATGGAAGAAATCTTCGCTTTCCCGCCCCGATTCTTCGTTGTACGGCCTACCATGGACAACTACTACCAACTGGGTCAGTTGACCAGTAACCTGTGGGTTCCTTTCGGTCGTTACCTGTTAAACAGTATCTTTGTTACTGCAATCGGTACCGTTTCCCACATTGTACTGGCTTCAATGGCGGCTTTCGTTCTTGCAAAGTATCGTTTCCCCGGCAGCCGCGTTATGTCCGAAGCGGTTACCCTGGCGCTGATGTTCAGTGCGCAGGTTACTGCCATTCCCCAGTACGTTTTAATGGCAAAGATGGGTATGATCAATACCTACTGGGCTTTGATTCTTCCCTCTGTTGCCGGTACCTTGGGTCTCTTCCTGATGCGGAACTTTATGGTTTCCCTGCCCTTCTCGCTGATCGAATCGGCGAATATCGACGGCGCAGGCCTCTTCCGTACTTTCTGGCAGATTGTTATGCCCAACGTCAAACCCGCTTGGTTAACCCTGTTGATCTTTACCTTCCAGGGGTTGTGGAACGGTGCGGGTTCCAGATTCATCTACACCGAATCCTTAAAGGTCTTGCCGACCATTTTGAACCAGATTTCTTCCGCAGGTATCGCCCGTGCGGGTGTCGGCTCGGCAGTTGCGGTCGTTATGATGATTCCGCCGATCATCACTTTCCTGTTCGTTGAAAGTAACGTTCTGGAAACGATGGCACACTCGGGTATTAAAGACTAACTGGCAATAACAAAATGCGAGGTGAAAATAGACCATGAAAATGAAACGAATGCTCTGTCTGATTCTGGCACTGCTTCTTTCGACCGTATCGGTTTTTGCAAACGTGCAAAAAGTCCCCTATAACGGCTATGTTTATGATTCCTGGGGGGACGCCATCCCGTCGCAGGTCGGCTATGTGCCCGAAAAGACTTACAGCGGTATTACGCTGGGTGTCGGTGCTTTCTCTGCTCCCGAAGACTTCTTCGTAGACGAGGAAACCAACCTGATTTACGTACTGGACAGCGGCAATAAACGTGTCGTTGTTTTAGACCAAAACTTCAACCATGTTCAGACCATCGACCGATTCACTTTAAATGGTGAACCCAGTCCCCTGAACTTGCCCCAAAGTATTTTTGTCGCTGACGGAAAACTCTATATCGCCGATACGGAAAACCGTCGCGCAATCGTCTGTGATATGACCGGTAACATCTTAAATGTTATCGACAAAGTACAGCCCAACGAAAAGAACTACGAGATTTCCCCCGACGACGTTGACTTTAAGCCGAGAAAGCTGATCGTTGACGCCGCAGGAAACGTTTACATCCTGATTAAAAACGTCTTCCAGGGTGCCATGGTATTCAACACCTTAAACGAGTTTGACGGCTATTACGGCAGTACTCGCGTTAAGGTTACTTTCCAGGTTATCCGTGATTACCTCTGGAAAGAGATTATGAGTCAGGATCAGGTCGAAAACATGACCAACTACGTTCCTGTTGAGTACCAGAACTTCGATATTGACGCCAATGATTTCGTTTACACGGTTACCCAGGAATCGGGTAATGCAGACTCGGTTCGTAAGTTAAACCCCTCGGGTGCCAATATCCTGGAGAGCGGAAAGACTTACGGTGACTTGGATGTGGCTTACGAGCGTGCAAAGGCAAAGAACATCGAGACGCTCTTTACCGACATCGTTGTTGACAAGAAGGGCTTTTCCAGCGTCCTGGATATCTCGCGCGGGCGTATCTTCCACTATGACGAAGAAATGTCTCCGCTCTTCATTTTCGGCAACCTAGGTAAACAGACGGGTACCTTTAAGACGCCTGTTGCCATCGAAGTATTAGACCCCGAACAGAGCGGTTCCGGCTTGATCATGGTTTTGGACAAAGACAAAGCCAATATCTCCACCTTCCGCCTGACCGAGTTCGGTCAGCGTGTACACGACGCCGTATTGCTTTACAACATGGGTAAGTACACCGAAGCAATCGAGCCTTGGTCGGATGTTTTACAGCGCGACAACAACTACGAGTTTGCACATGTTGGTATGGGCAAAGCCTCCCATTATGCGGGGGACTATAAGGCGGCAATGGACTACTTCAAAGCAGGTCAGGACCACCGTTCTTACTCCGGTGCACTGTCTGAGTACCGTGTTGAAGTGATTCGTTCCAACTTTACCTGGATCATGCTGGCTCTTGCTCTGCTGATTGCCCTGGTATATTTCCGCAAACGCTATACCGCCTGGATCAAGAAGAAAATCGCTGCAAAGAAAGGGGGAGCAAAAGAATGAAAAAAACGATGAGTCCTTATAAATATCCTTTTTACATTATGCTCCACCCCTTCGACGGTTTCGAGGAACTGAACTACAGAAACGCTTACTCCATCAAGACTTCTGTGGTCATCCTGATCGCCTTGCTGCTCTCTGCAGTCTTTGATTATCAGTATAAAGGTTTCTCCTTTAATATGAACGACACGGCAACCATGAACATCTTCCTGATGATTTTTTACACCGTGTTTATGTTCCTGATCTTCTGTGTAGGCAACTGGGCGTTGTGTACGTTACTGGACGGTCTCGGCACCTTTAAGAAGATTTGGGTCGTCGTTTCCTATGCACTGGTTCCGTACATTCTCTGCTCGCTGATTTGTACCTTCTCCAGCATCTTCCTAACCATGGACGAAGGCGCCTTCATCAAGATTCTTTCTTGGGTCGGCATTCTGTGGAGCGTATTCCTGCTTCTGACCGGTATGATGGCAGTACACGAATACAACTTTGGTCAGGCAGTAGGAGCGATCATCCTGACTGTTATTGCCATGGCGGTTATTCTGTTTATCATGATTTTGGCAATAACACTGTTTATGCAAGTTTACAACATCTTTAAGAGTATCTTTTCAGAGATACTATACCGACTGTAAGGAGGGGGAGCGTAATGAAAAAATCGATTCGTTTAATCAGCCTCCTTATGGCACTTGTAATGGTCTTTTCCCTGACCGCTGTTGTTTATGCGGACCCCGCTGAAGAGACCGAAGCGCCTCAGGTGGTCAGCAACGCCGTTGGCACCATTGACAATCCCGATGCAAAGATTTACTCGGTCGAAGAGGATTACGAACTGGTCTGCGAAAACGCAAACCTGGCACTCTACCTCAACGAAGAAAATGCCGACTTTGCTATTGTGGAAAAGTCCAGTGGACACATCTGGTACAGCAATCCTCCTGCCCGTGAATTGGACGGTGCTGCAGGTGCTGCAAAGATGGAACTGCAGTCCCAGATGATCATCTCAACCCTGAGCAACAAGGACATTTATGAAACGCCTAACAGTTTTACCGGTTCGGTGAAAGGCGGCGATTTCAAAATTAAGAAAACCGCAAACGGTTTCCGCATCAGCTATGACTTTGAAAAGTACTACGTTATCGTTCCCATGGATGTTACCCTGGGCGAAAACTTCGTTGAAGTAAGCGTCCCTGTTGAAGAGGTGGAGTCCACCGGTAACGAAAAGCGCAACTCCACGCTGATGTCGGTTTCGCTCCTGCCCTTCTTTGGCGCAGGCTCTTCCGAAGACGAGGGATATTTCCTGCTTCCCGACGGCGCAGGCTCCCTGCTTCGCTTTAACAACAAGAAGAACAATTACGATATGTACCTCCAGGACATCTACGGTGCTGACCAGAACTATGTTCAGGACATTTACCGTTTGGTTCAGGAAGAGGCATCCCTGCCGATCTACGGTATCAAGAAAAACGACCAGGCGATCCTGGCTGTTATTACCGAAGGCGCAGGCGTAGCACGTGTGAACGCTTACCCCAACGGCAAGCGTACCAGTTATGCCAACGTCTATCCCGAATTCACCATTCGCGGCAGTGACTCGCTCTACTTAAATCAGGTAGACGTCAAGGTTTATCACAAGGATGCTCCCATGGCGAAAAATCTGACCGTTCGTTTCTACCCCGTAGATGCAGAACAGCCGGACTACTCGGGTATGGCAAAGACCTACCGTCAGCACTTGATCAAAGAACAAGGCCTTAAGAAACAGGAAAAAGTTTCTTCTTCTGCTTTTGTACTGAATCTGCTGGGCGCTACCAACCGCGTCGAGTACCCCTTGGGTATCAGTTGGACGGTAACCAAGCCCTTTACCACTTACACACAGGCAATTGAAATTGCTGAAGCATTAAAAGAAAAAGGCGTCAACGACATCGTTATTTCTTATGACAATGCTTTAAAGGGCGACATTGATGAGAAACGTACCAACGGTCCGAAACTGGAACGTGCTTTGGGTGGTAAGAGCGGCTTTAAGAAGCTGAAGAAGTACGCTGAAGAGAACGGCATTGAGCTGTTTATGAACGCGGAGTTGGTTCGTCATCATGACACCGGCATTTCCCAGATCTTCAACGGCGTCAAGACCCTCTTCAACGCTCCCGTTATCCGTTATACTTATCTGCTTTCGACTCAGCATCAGGATACCGGCGGACCCCGCTGGACTTTCATGAAGGCTTCTAAGCTGATCCCCTTCATGAACAAGTACCTGACTGCCACCGTCAAAAAAGGTCTGGTTGAGGGCTTAGGTCTTAAGAGCTTCTCCAACAACCTTTACACCGACTACAGCGAAGATTTCAGCCGCGATGATTTGATCGCCGCTTTCAAAGAAGTCTTGAGTCAAGGCGATGACCTGAAGTACGGCATCCTGAGCGACCGTGCTTCGGACTATGTTATTCCCTATTCTTCGATTATCACCAGCGTTCCCACCGGTTCTTCCGGCTTCGACGTTTGTGACGAATCTGTTCCCTTCTATCAAATGGTCTTAAAGGGTTATGTTCCTTTCAGCGTAGAAGCACTGAATCAGAACGCTTCCCCCAATGAACAGATGCTCCGTGCCCTCGAAACCGGTGCAATGATCCAGTACTCTTGGGCATACGATAACATTGACGTCTTAAAGACCACCGACCTGAACAACTACTTTAGTTTGGACTATCGGATGTGGTTGGATCAGGCGGCAGAGAACTACGACAAGTTTAGAGACGTAGCAAGAGCGGTTGCTGATTCCACCATCGACAAGCACTATGCTTATGCTGACAACGTTTATGTCACCGTCTACGAGAACGGCGTGGGTGTTGTTGTCAACTACAACGACGAGCCTGCAACCTTCTTGGATTTGGAAATTCCTGCAAAAGGCTACGTTTTACTGGAAGGAGGGGTTGAATAATGAGTCAACAAGCAACGCCTGCTGTAAGCAACTTGAAAAAAAGCAAGAAGCTGTCCTACGAGCGTAAAAAGGGCCTTTACGGCTATATGTTTTTAGGCTTTTGGCTGGTTGGTATCGTGTTCTTCTTCCTTCGTCCCTTGCTCCAGTCCTTCTGGCTTGCATTTAACGACGTGCGTTTCGTCGCCGGTGAAATGACCACCACCTGGGCAGGAATTGATAACTTCCGCAGAGCCTTTGTAGAAGATACCGATTTCCTTCCCGCACTGGTTGACTCGCTGACCAATATGGCATATCAGGTTCCCCTGATTGTTATCTTCAGTATGTTCGTCGCTACTGTTTTAAACCAGGAATTCCGTGGCAAGGCAACCTTCCGTTCCATCTTCTTCCTGCCCGTTATCGTTTCTTCCGGTGCGGTTTTGACCATCCTGAAGATGCAGTCCGCAGGGGACATCGTTGACGGCAGCAGCTCCTCGGTTATGTTCGAGGCGGCTTCGGTTCGGGACCTGCTCTTAAACTACGGAATGGCGAGCGGTATCGTTACTTTTATCATGGACATTGTAAACGGCATTTTCGACCTGCTTTGGAAATCGGGTATCCAGATTGTCCTTTACATTGCGGCATTGAAGGGCATTGCTCCTTCGCTGTATGAAGCATCGTCCATGGAAGGTGCAACCAAGTGGGAATCTTTCTGGAAGATCACCTTCCCGATGACCACTCCGATCTTGTTCACCAACCTGATCTACACCATTATCGACACCTTTAACGACACGTCGAACCCGGTTATCAAGTACATTTCTGACGTTTCCGCAAAATTGGATATGGGCTACAGTGCAACCCTTTCGGCAACCTACACACTGCTCGTTCTGCTGATTATCGGTATCGTCTTTAAGCTCTTGAACAAGCACGTGTTCTATATGGTAGACTAAGGAAAGGAGGAATCGCTATGAATCAGAAAATTGATATGCAGTGGGCAGACAATGTGGTTACCTACCTGAAAGAAAAAGTTTTCACCAAAAAGCGCGTCAACAATACGCGTAACTGGATTTGGGCGCTCTTCCGCTTTTTCCTTTTGTTTGGTCTGAGCGTGGTTATTCTTTATCCGCTGTTGAATATGTTCACCATGGCAATCCGCCCGGTAGAAGAAATTTCCGACCCGCTGGTTGTATGGATTCCCCGTTCCTTGACCTTCGAGAACATCGTTCAGGCGTGGAAAATCGGTGACGGCTTCCCCATCTGCTTCAGTACCTCTGTAATTCTGTCGCTGTTGGGTTCGCTCTTGTCCATTCTTTCTTGTTCCCTGGCAGGATATGGTTTTGCCCGTTTTAAGTTCAAGGGCCGTGAAGTGCTCTTTGCGCTGGTTTTGGCTACCATCATTGTTCCGCCTCAGGTTTATCTGGTTTCCCAATACTTGGATTTCTATGAGTTTGACTTCTTCTTTATCGGGTCAATTATAGAAGGTATCGGCAAACTCTTTGGCGGCGACATCAACGCAAGCATCAACCTGATTGACAACTATATGACCTTGTTCTTACCCGCCCTCTTTGGTATGGGTATTCGTGCCGGACTTTATATCTACATCTTCCGTCAGTTCTTCCGCGGTATGCCGAAAGAATTGGAAGATGCGGCATATATCGACGGTTGCGGTCCGATCAAGACCTTCCTGCAGGTTATGGCTCCCAACGCATCCTCTGCATTTTTGACCGTTTTCCTGTTTGCCTTCGTATGGTACTGGAACGACTACGTTTATATTGCAATGTTCATGAACCGTGTTACCACCGTAACCGCTCAATTACTCCGCGGCAGTAATTACGAAATGTGGAACATCGGCGCCGGCGCCTCTATCGACCATCATAAGCACAGTGTTTGGACTCAGGCATTGTGTCTGATGGGTATTGCTCCTTTGATTATTATGTACGCTTTCTTACAGCGTTACTTTATCGAGAGCGTAGACCGCACCGGTATTGTAGGTTAAAACGAAAAGAGCAACCAAAAGGTTGCTCTTTTTTTACCAAAAGGGGACTCTTTGGAGTCCTCTTTTACTTTTTCATCAGATCCTGTCATAAAGAAGAAATGTCAAGTGATTTTAACTGGGCTGTAATACGGTTGTAACATTGATTCGTTATAATATAATTGAGATAAAATAGGAAGGAGTATCTGTATGCGAAAACTGTCCCTGGCCGTTGCCGTCGTTTTTCTGCTGAGCGTACTGTTGGGTACGTCTGTTTTCGCTGCGCCCGAAACCCTTCCTGCCGATACGCTGCCGATTTTAAACACGGCCTTTACCATTACCAATCCCAATGCCCAGACCGCTTCTACGACAGACGGGTACTATACCGTTACGGGTTACGGCAATCAGGGGACTAAGCTGACCTTCTATGCACTGTCTGTTTTCGGTGGGTACCAACAGATTATGCAGAATGGCATTCCCGTTACTTGGACCATCGGTGCATCCCGTCTCTTTGCCCAGCGCATCCCCTTGCGCGGCGGTCGTAACGCTGTGCTGGTTGTTGCCGAGTCGGGAGACCGGATTACACAGATTAATGTATTGCAGATTACCAAAGTTGTCCAAAACACCGCAAGTCGTTTTTTGGGTTTTGGACTGTTCCGATAAGTGAGGCGTTGAAATGAGCAGAGGCCGCGTTAAAACGATTCTTTTGGTGTTGTTGGTCGTTTGCTGTTTTCTTTTTGCTGCACAAAACTGGTTTGGAGAAGGACTCTGGCCCCAAGGTCAGACCCCTTTTTCTAATGCCGGTTTTTTTTCGTTTATAGGAGAATTATTAGCGGGTGACGGTGATCAGCCCGTGTTGTCGGCATATTCCGCCCTCGGTGACCCCGAATGGATCGTTGTCAACCGCCAGGGCAGTCAGAAAGAAGTCTATTTCAGCGCAGATGCTCCCTATGCCGAACTGAATACGCTGGGGGATGCGTTGCTTTCTGCCTTGTTTGCAGGGGATAGTGTGCCTGTGGCCGCTCCCATCGAAGGCGGGGTGGAAGAGTACCGCGGAATGCTTCGCACTCAATCCCTTTGTTTGCATTACCGTACCCCTATGCCTGTGGATTTGTTAGGTCGGGTTTTGTCCCTGCCGAAAGCGTCGTTGGAGGGGATCCAGACCGTCCGCGACCTGCTCTTTTTACCCAGCGAAAACTCTGCTTCGATGTGTACGCTGGCAGTGATTGACGCCAAGACCGAGGCGGCAATGACCTTCCGCTTCCCCTTTGATCCCGAGCGGTTGCGTACTGCCATCTCCCGCACCACCCGAGAGGACTCTTACCTGACCTATGCCTTTGAAATTAACCTGGGACAGGAGGACACCGCCGTTCCGTTGGCACCCATGACCGCTATCTCTTTGGATACGGTAGAGACCCCTGTGCTGGCGGCATCTTCCGAAACCGCACCATTAGCCGAGAAAATATTGCCCTTGTTTGGCTATAACCCCAACACCCCCAAACGCTATACCGAGGCGGACGACAGCCAGGTCTTTTTAGACCGCACAAGCAGTCTGCGAATTGCCTCGGGCGGGGGTGTGGAATACCAAAGCGATACCGATACCAACGGCCTGCGTTTAGGGGAAAGCACCGAGGCGTATGCGCTCTTACAGGAGCTCTTGAATCTGGCAGAACGCATCGACCGCGCTGCCTTTAACGACGTCAACGAGGCGCAGCTTTATATCACCTCCGATCTGACCGATTTGTCGGTTATCACCATGGACTATGTTTACGGTGGGCGTTTGATTTTGATGGATGACGGCCATGCCGTTACTGCCAAATTGTCGGCAGGACAACTGACCGAGTACCGCCAGACCCTTCGCAATTACCGAAAAACGGCGGAAGTTTCGGTGGCTTCCGATGTGCTCAGTGCCATTGATACGCTTTTGGAAAACGTACCCGCTCAATCGGTTACGACTCCGATGGACTTGCGGCTTTTGTACCGCGACCGTCAGAACGCTGACCTTGTTACCGCGGGATGGGAGGTGCAGTAATGCTCTGGTCAAGAGTAAAAACCGCTTTTATCATTATCTTCCTACTGATCGACGCCGCTTTTTTGGCGCTGATGGGCATTACCTCGGCAGAAAGCGGGCTCTCTCCCGATGAGTTGACCGAAATCGTTGCCCTTTGTGACCGCTACGGAATCGCCGTTGAGGCAAGTGTTATCCCCACCAAGGTCACTCGTCTTCCTGTGATGGAATCGCGGTTTTTGAACCAAAACGACCTGCCTGCAGAACTCCGCTCCGCCTTCTTTTTTGACGAGGATGGAAGATTCACCTATCAAAATCCCGCCTCCGACCTTTTAAAATCCCCGCCCGAGGATAAAAAAACCGCCCGTCGACTGGTACTCGATGCATTAAAGTCCTGGGGGATTGACACGGCAGGGGCAACCGTTACCGTTACGGGAGACATTACCGCCCGAGCGGACTTTTCCTATCAGAGCCGCAAGGTGTTTGGTGTCAACATCGATTTTGTCCTTTGTGAAAACGGCGTTTTATCTGCTGAAGGGAGTTGGCTCTGCGACATTACCGTTACCCAGGGTGCCGAGACGGTGGCAGATGCACCTACCGTTTTGTCAGAATTGGT
>JAZOOX010000002.1:0-34369 GCA_045655245.1 Clostridia bacterium
CGTCTGTTTTTCCCTGCCGCCCCCCGAAACCGATTGTTTTACCCCGTGGGGAATGACCCGCGCCCATACCGACGCTCTTCGGCACGCCTTAACAGGTCGAAATCCCGAAACGGTCACGGCTGAGCTTTACCTGGGTGCCTACGCCGTTCCCTTCCCCTACGACGGCACCTTCCGCACCCTGACCTTAGGGGAAGCACTTGCCGTCGCCCGAAGGGAAGGAGCGATTATCAGAATGAATAAAAATCAATATTATTCATATATTATTCATAATAGCAACGACCATTCAGAGGCGTTGTTTTTCTTTCAGCAAGAGGGGTTTTTACGGATGCTGAAAGACGTGAAATCTCTTGGTATCAGCAGATTTGCCGTCTCCGCCGACGAGGTGGCCGACGAGGCGGTCGGACCCCTCCTTTCATTTTTTAAAAAATTCTCTTGACAAAACGAATATTTGGTGTATAATTAAAACGTAGTTTGTATTTTAATTCAAGAAAGGATGTTTCTAATGAAGAAAATTCTTGCCATTGTTATGGCCGCACTCCTGATGTTCGCACTGGTTGGTTGCGGTACTGCCGTAGATACCTTGACCATGGGTACCAACGCCGCTTTCCCTCCCTACGAAATGATGGATGAAAACAACAACATCATCGGTATCGACGCTGAAATCGCCGCTGCTGTTGCTGAAAAGCTGGGCATGAAGCTGGAAATCAAAGATATGGCTTTCGAGTCCTTAATCACCGCTGTTTCTACCGGCAACGTTGACGTTGTTCTGGCCGGTATGACCGTTACCCCCGAGCGTATGGAAGCTGTTAATTTCTCCGACTCCTATGCAACCGGTATTCAGGTCGTTATCGTTACCGAAGACAGCGCCATCGCTTCCATTGATGACCTGGCAGGTAAGAAGATCGGCGTTCAGACCGGTACCACCGGTGACATCTACTGCTCCGATGACTTCGGCGAAGACGCTATCGCCCGTTATGACAACGGCGCCCTGGCAGTTGCCGCTCTGAAGAACGGTCAGGTAGACTGCGTTGTTATTGACAACGAGCCCGCTAAAGCGTTTGTTACCGCAAACGACGGCTTAAAGATCCTCGACACCGAGTATGTTACCGAGAACTATGCCGCTGCAATCGCAAAGGAAAACACCGACCTGCTGGAAAAGTTCAACGCTGCTTTGGCTGAACTGAAGGCAGAAGGTAAGATCGACGAAATCGTCGGTAAGTACATCAAGGCTGAATAATCCAACCGCTTCAACCATCATAACCAAGCAAGGGGACGATGATTCCATCGTCCCCTTCATTTCGGGAAAGGGGAACTGCAAATGAACATTTTAACATTTGCTTCCTGGTTATCGGAGTTGGCACCCGCCTGGATGCAGTCGCTTCCGGAAGGGTTACAACGGTTCTGTTTCCAGGTCTTCCAGACATTTATATACGAAAACCGTTGGAAGTTCTTTACCGACGGTCTTTCCATTACCTTCATCGTTACCATCGGTGCCCTCATCCTGGGTGTCATTATCGGTATGATCGTGGCGCTGATCCGTTCTACCCACGACAGCGTTCGCGGAAAACCCAACTTCATTCTGCGGGTTTTAAACGGCATCTGTAAGATCTACGTCACCGTCTTGCGGGGGACGCCCTTGATGGTACAATTACTGATCATGGGCTTTGTCGTCATGGTGCCGAAAGGCAGTGCTCAGACCGTTCTTTGTGCCGTGGTTACCCTGGGAATTAATTCGGGCGCTTACGTTGCGGAGATCGCGCGGTCGGGCATTATGTCCATCTCCTCGGGCCAGACCGAAGCAGGTCGAAGCCTGGGTCTGAACTATTTCCAGACCATGCTTTACATCGTTCTGCCCCAGGCGTTTAAAAACATTCTGCCTGCTTTGGGCAACGAACTGATTGCCTTGTTAAAAGAGACCTCGCTGGTTACCACCATTGCCTTGCAGGACATCACCAAAGCGGCACAGGTCATTGTTTCCAAGACCTACACTCCCGTTATCCCCTACATCAGCCTGGCAGCCATCTACTTGATTTTGGTCATGGTGCTGACCAAGCTATTGGGCATTCTCGAAAGGAGGTTGCGTGAAAGTGATAAGCGTTAAAGGCCTTAAAAAGTCTTTCGGCGACCACGAGGTGTTGGCCGGAATCGACGAACATATTAAAAAAGGCGAAGTGGTGGTTGTGATCGGACCTTCCGGTTCAGGGAAATCCACCTTCCTGCGTTGTTTAAACCTGTTGGAACAACCCACAGACGGACAGATTTTCTTTGAAGGAACCGACATCACCGACCCCAAAAACGACATCAACAAACTCCGCCAAAAGATGGGAATGGTCTTTCAGCAGTTTAACCTCTTCCCCCACAAGACTGTAAAAGAGAACATTATGCTGGCGCCTGTCAAGCTAAAGCTGATGACCAAGGCCGAAGCAGAAGAAAGAGCCACCGCCCTGTTAGAGCGGGTCGGCCTCCCCGAAAAGGCAGACGCTTACCCCGGTCAGTTGTCGGGCGGTCAGCAGCAGCGTGTTGCCATTGCCCGCGCATTGGCAATGAACCCCGCAGTGATGCTCTTTGACGAGCCTACCTCTGCATTAGACCCCGAGATGGTCGGCGAAGTACTGGAGATCATGAAAGAATTGGCAAAAGACGGTATGACCATGGTGGTCGTTACCCACGAAATGGGCTTTGCCCGTGAAGTAGCAGACCGCGTTCTCTTTATGAGTGACGGTGTGATCGCCGAATCGGGTTCTCCCGACGTGATCTTCACCAACCCCACCCAGGAACGTACACAGGCTTTCTTAAAGAAGGTCCTTTGATTTTTTGCTTTACACCCCTTTTAAACTGTGGTATAATAACTGATAACACAGTTTGAAAGGGGTCTTTTTATGTCCCACAAAAAAACCAACAGTTTTTTAACGGGTGCGCTGATTATTGCCGCTGCGCATATCATTACCAAGGTCATCGGCGCACTGTTTAAAATCCCCTTGGACCGATTCATTCTCGGTGCAACAGGGATGGGGATTTACAATGCTACCTATAACATCTACAACTGGCTCTTCGTCGTCTCGACCGCAGGAATCCCCGTCGCCATCTCCAAAATGGTGGCAGAGTCTGCCGCCCACGGCAACACCCGCGAAACACGGCGGATCTTTAACGTATCCTTTTTTACCATGCTGGCTGTCGGCTCTTGCGCCGCCACCCTGCTCTTTTTCGGTGCCGGCGGGTTTTCGCACCTGATCGCCATGCCCAACACCGCCCTTAGTATGAAGGTGATGGCACCCAGCCTGCTCTTTGCCTGTCTGATGTCCTCCTTCCGCGGCTACTTCCAGGGTCAGCAAAACATGGTCCCCACCGCCGTTTCCGAACTGGTGGAATCAACTTTTAAACTGATTGCCGGACTTGCTCTTGCGTCCCTCTTCCTGCCCAAAGGTCTTCCCTTTGCTTCGGCAGGTGCCATCGGAGGGGTCAGCATCGGCGGCGGAATGGCACTGCTCTTTTTAATCGGCGCGTTCGTCTTTTATTCCCGCCGTACCGCGGAAACCGTTTCGACGTTGCCTGTCGCCTCCCGCAAAAGGATTTTAAAACGCCTTCTTCTTTTGGCTCTGCCCATCACACTGGGCGCCTCGGTCTTTTCGTTGGCAACGGTCATTGATACCGCTATGGTATCCAATATTTTAAAAGGGTTAAACTATACCGACGGTGCGCGGGAGGAACTCTTCGGCTACTTGAGCCGTGCCACCACCATGTTCAACCTGCCCCCCACGGTTATTGCCGCCATTGCGGTCAGCATCGTGCCTACCATCGCTACCTTAAAAGAACAAAACGAGACCGAACAGCTAAACCGCCAGATCCGTACCGCACTCCGGATCACCCTGCTCTTTGCGCTGCCTTGTGCAGTCGGGCTTTCCGTTTTGGCAGAACCGATTTTGGCGCTGATTTATAACGATGGCAACCACGCCGAACTCCTGAACGTTTTGGGTCTTGCCGTGGCATCGGTTACCTTTGTTCAGGTCTCTAACGCAGTGTTGCAGGCGTTGGGAAGAATCTGGCTCCCTGTACGGAATATGTTTTTGGGCGGAGTTTTGAAAATCGTCATTAACTCGGTGCTGGTCAGCAACCCTGCAATCAATATCAGCGGCGCTCCCGTGGGCACTTTCTGTTGCTACCTGCTGATCGTCTGCCTGAATCTGTGGGACATCAAACGGGCTACCCGTCTCCGTTTCGGGATCTTCGCCTTCTTCTTAAAGCCCTTGTTGGCAACCCTTCTGATGGGCGGCACCGCCCTTTTGGTCCAGCGACTGACCGCAGGGTTTGGACTGACCCTCTCGGTGGGATTGGCGATTTTAAGCGGCGCCGTTGCATATGCCATTCTCCTTTTTGCCTGCCGCATTATTACCGAAGACGAACTCCTGTTGCTCCCCAAGGGCGAAAGAATCACCGCCCTTTGTAAAAAGTGCAAACTGATTTGAAAGGACGAACACCCATGAAAGAACAATATACTTTTTCAGACCTTCTGCAAATTATGGATGAGCTGCGGGAAGGCTGTCCCTGGGACAAAAAACAGACCCACGAAAGCATCCGTGGCAATTTATTGGAAGAGGCCTATGAAGCGGTAGAAGCCCTGGACACCAAAGACAAATCCGACTTTTGCGATGAGTTGGGAGACGTGCTTTTACAGGTGGTCTTCCACGCGAAAATCGCCAGTGAGTCCGGCACCTTTAACATGGACGACATCATCACTAACATCTGCCAAAAACTCATTGTCCGCCACCCCCATATCTACGGTGACGTAGTTGCTGAAACCAGCGAGGACGTACTGAAAAATTGGGATGCCATCAAGGCGGCTCAACGGAATCAATCCACCCTGACCGACGAACTTCGCGGTGTTTCGAAGGCACTCCCCTCGTTAATGCGTTGCGAAAAGGTGCAGAAAAAGGCTGAACGGGAGGGTGTTTACGCCCATTCTGCCCAGGATTCAGCAACCAAAATCCGGGACGGTTTGGAAGAAATTCTTTCAAATTCGGGCGATTTAGAGAGGAAAATGGGCGAAATTCTGTTTGAAATTACAAATATTGCAAGAATTTTCAAGATAAATGCCGAAGGATGCTTGACAAGCGAGGTAGAAAGGTTTATAATGGACCTATAGGTGTGAGCGTATGCTCGCCACTATACAATTTTTAGGAGGATGAAAAAATGAACAAGACAGAATTAATTGCAAGCATTGCAGACAAAGCTGCTCTGTCCAAGAAGGACGCTGAAAAAGCACTGAACGCTTTCATTGCAAGCATTGAAGATGCTCTGAATGCAGGTGACAAAGTTCAGCTGGTTGGCTTTGGTTCCTTCGAAACCAGAGTTAGAGCTGAAAGAAAGGGCAGAAATCCCCGCACTAAGAAAGAAATCATCATCCCCGCTTCGAAGGCTCCTGTCTTCAAGGCTGGTAAGGCTTTCAAAGACGCCATTAAATAAGTTACGACAACAACAAAAGGACTCGGCTGAGCGCCGGGTCCTTTTTCGTGGAGGGTATATGAGACTGGATAAATTTTTAAAGGTGTCCCGGCTGATCAAGCGGCGCACCGTTGCCAACGAAGCTTGCGATAAAGGCCGCGTTTCGGTCAATGACCGTGTGGTTAAGGCTTCTTACGACGTTAAGGTCGGCGATGTCATCGCCATCGCTTTCGGGGAAAAGACCCATCGTGTCCGTGTGCTGGATTTGTCCGAGCATGTGGCAAAACAAAACGCAGCAGGGTTGTACGAGATTCTGTCATAACCGATCGCGTCCTTTCATAGAGTGGATATGAAAGGACGTGTTTTTTATGGACGAACGGAAATCCGCCCACACTCTGTTGTTAGACCAACGGAAAAAGCTGACCCTTACGGGAGTTTCGGATGTGCTCCGCTTTGACGAGGAGGAAATTTGTCTGGACACCGAGTTGGGATTACTTACCGTCAGCGGAAATAGCTTACACATCAACCGTTTGAATGTAGACAACGGTGAGATGGTCATTGAAGGGGAAATCGATGGCTGTGTCTACTCCAACCAAAGCAAAACCAGTGGTGGCCTCTTTGCGCGGATGTTCCGATGACCCTATCCCCCATTACCGAACTATCCCTCTTTGGCACCTGTCTGCTTTGCGGTGCTGTCATCGGGGTCCTGTTTGACCTCTTTCGCGTGCCGCGGCGGGTCTTTCGTCCCACCCCAACCCTGACCGTTCTATCCGACCTGGGTTTTTTCGCTGCGGCAGGAGTCCTGACCGTTTTGACCCTGTTTCACGCCAACGGCGGCGTCTTGCGGGGATTTGAACTGGTTGCCCTGCTTTTTGGCTTTTTGGGGTATCTTTTGACCCTATCCGGGTTCCTGCTCCCCGCCCTGGTCTTCCTGTTGCGGTTGGTGTTAAACCTGACAAAAAAATTTCTCTTTTTTGTCACTTTCCCCTTGCGCATCTGTAAAAGACCTGCTATAATACTATGTGTGAGTTTCCGCCGATTTTTACATCGTCGGGGACGGACGATCAAAAGCATCAAAAAGCGGTTCTCCCGCACTTTGCTTTTGTTGAAAAAAACATAGTATGAAAGGACGGTTTCCGTGGCCAGAGCAACAGAAAACAGACCCCGCCGCAAAAAAATCCGCATCGGTCGCTTGCTTCTCTGTGTTGTCTTGCTTGTCTTTCTTGTCTCGACAGTCTCGCTGTTTATTCGCATCGAACGGGGCATCAGCATTCAGGAAGAACTGGCCGAGGAGTACCGCGTTCAGTTGGAAGCCGAAAAGGAGCGCGCCGCCCGTTTAGAAGATGCGGAACAGCAGACGCTGACCGACGAATACTACGAAAAAATCGCCCGTGAAAAACTTGGACTTGTGAATGTAAACGAGCAAGTCTTTGTGGATATATCCAAGAAAAACTCTGCTGAGTAATTACAAGGGAGGCTTTTTTAGAAGCTATGACGCCTGAAGTTGGAATGATTGTTGAAGGAAAAGTAACTGGTATTACAAAGTTTGGTGCATTTGTGCAACTGGAAAACGGAAAGACAGGTCTTGTCCATATTTCCGAAATTTCCAATGAATATGTCACCGACATTAACGAACATATCCAGTTAAACCAGACCGTTAAGGTCAAAATCGTATCCATTGAAAACGAGGATAAGATTGCGTTGTCCATCAAACGCGCCGCTCCCCGTCCTGCGCCGCGCTCCCAACAGAGCGGGTCTGCAACCAAGCGTCCTCCCGCTAACGTACATTTTGCTTCGGCATCGGATATGTCCTCTCTTTCTTTCGAGGACAAACTCCTTCGCTTTAAGCAGGACAGTGACGAAAGAATGCAGTCTTTAAAGAAAACCAGCGAAAACCGTCGGGGAAACAGTTATAAGCGTTCCTCGGGTTCTTACTAAAAAGTAAGCGATGCAACCTCTGTTGCATCGCTTTTATTTTTCCGGGCAGTTTGCCATACAGATTCCGCAAACCACACCCCGACCGATTTTTTGGTACGCCCGTTTCATATGCTCCGAACAAGCTCGACGGTCCACCAGGTCCTTTTTGGGATCTGCGGGGTCAAAGTCGATATTATAAATGGCTTGGGCGGGACACAATCGGGCACAAAGCCCACACCCCCGGCAGCTTTTTGGCGTTTCGTTGACCGTTGCTAACGGCATATCGGTAAATAAGGTTCCCAGCCGCACACATGGTCCGATTCCGTGGGCAATGAACAATCCGTTTCGCCCGATGACCCCCAGTCCTGCACGGGCCGCCGCCTGCTTATGGGAAAAGAGCCCCTGATACCCCTCCACCGACTGGGATGCGGCTATGGGAAAGTAGCGGTATCCTGCGGCTTCGATTTGGGTGCCGATCAGGTAAATGGCACGGTCGATTGCCGCATTCACTGTACGATAGTGGTGAAAATAAGCGTGGTTTGGCCCGTCCTTAATTTGGTCGGTCACTGCATCGGACAGTTTAAACACCAGACTGATAGCGCGAGGCAAATCCCCGTAAGGGGTGTCCGAAACCCCATAATCATAAAACCCGCAAAGGGTCTTTAACTGTTCAAAATCCATAGTGACACTCCTTATTGTTTAACCCTAACAAGTATAACATTTTTCGAAAACTTTTTCAACTATTGCATTTAAATTTCAAATTTGGTATACTTTGAATAAAGGAGGGATTCCGATGAATATGATTTTGTTCTGGACGGCAATGGCCGTGCTCTTCGGTCTGATCGAAGCCTTGACCGCAGGACTGGTCAGTCTTTGGTTTATCGCAGGGTCGGTAGTTGCCGCCATCGCCGCCGCACTGCACTGGCATTGGTCGGTACAGGCGATCTTATTTTTAGTGGTCTCGGTTGCCGTGCTGGTCTCTTTGCGGCCGATGCTCGCCCGACGTCTGACCAAGATCCACCCCACCAATGCCGACGCCCTGATTGGCAAAACCGCTATTGTCACCCAAGCCATTGACAACATCCAAGGTGTGGGACAGGTTAAGGTGGCAGGAGCGGTCTGGTCTGCTATTTCGGCAGATGATACGGTTTTGGAAGAAAACACCCCCGTCACGGTGTTAGAAATCCGTGGCGTAAAACTGGTTGTCACCAAAAAGGAGGAAAACTGATATGGCTGTTTTATTGATTCTTGCTGTTGTACTGATCTTTGCCTTCGCACTTCGTTGCATCCGCATCGTTCCTCAGGCACACGCCTTCGTGGTCGAGCGTTTGGGTGCCTACAGTGATACCTGGTCGGTAGGCTTACACTTTAAGATCCCCTTTATCGAACGGGTTGCCAAAGATGTAATGTTGATGGAACAGGTAGTAGACTTTAAACCTCAACCCGTCATTACCAAGGACAATGTTACCATGCAGATTGATACCGTTGTCTATTTTCAGGTAACCGACGCCAAGCTCTTTACCTATGGCGTCAATCATCCCATGTCTGCCATCGAAAACCTCACCGCCACTACTCTGCGTAACATTGTCGGTGATTTGGAACTGGACCAGACCCTGACCTCCCGAGATACGGTTAATACCAAAATGCGTGCCATTCTGGACGAAGCTACCGACCCCTGGGGTATTAAAATCAACCGTGTGGAATTGAAGAACATCATCCCGCCCCGTGAGATTCAGGACGCTATGGAAAAACAGATGAAGGCAGAACGGGAACGCCGTGAGTCCATTCTCCGTGCAGAGGGTGAAAAGCGTTCCGCCATCCTGGTCGCCGAAGGTCAGAAAGAGTCGGAAATCCTAAACGCTGAAGCGGAACGCGCATCCCAAATTCTCCGCGCTGAAGCAAAAAAAGAATCCGCTATCTTAGAGGCAGAAGGCCAGGCAGAAGCACTCTTAAAAATGCAACAGGCTACCGCCGAAGGCATCCGCATGATCAACGATGCCAACGCATCGAAAGCCTACCTGACCTTAAAGAGTCTGGAAGCCCTGGAAACCATGGCCGACGGCAAAGCCACCAAACTGGTCATCCCCTCTGACTTACAGGGTCTTGCGGGATTGGCGGCAACCTTAAAAGAAGTCACTACCGATAAGGAATAACATATGGAAGCACTCATTAAGCGCATTAACGAACTGGCGAGAAAGTCCCGTGCCCAGGGTCTGACCGCAGAAGAAACAGAAGAACAGGCAAGTCTTCGGCAGGAGTATATCAGACGCTTCCGCCAGGGCATGGAAAACACCTTGCAAGGCGTTTATATCATGGATGAACAAGGCAACAAGCGCAAGGTTCAAAAGCGAAAATAAAAAAGACCTCCCGTTAGGCGGGTGCTCGTAAGACAGTAATTCTAAAAAAATTACTATTTTACGGCATCTGTCTGACAGGGTTGGAAAAACAACTACGAAAAGAACGATGTCGAGTCGAAAGACTTAACATCGTTCTTTTTCTATCTCAAAATCATTGAAATTACGGAGGTTTTACCATGAAACGTTTATTATCTTGCGAGTTTAACTTCGATACGGTCTGCGTGGAGCTAAAGTTCGCAGACGGCACCATGATTGCCATTGATACCATTGCGGTTGAAAATGAGGTGGCAGACAATATGTATCAGCGGTCAGAACTTGACTATCTTATCTACAACGACCCGATTGCATACGCTGATCTGATACTTAACGGCAATCCCGAAGCTTACCTAAAGGCAGTAACAGAATACAAACCGCTTGATTGATTTTTTCACGCCCCAAGTTCAACTTGGGGCGTGTTTTCAAAAAGTTACACTTTAATGCGGTGAATTATGTCGTACTATCTTGAAAAAACGGAGGAAAGCGTGTATAATAATGTGTGTACACACAAGAGGTGTAACGAAAAAATGATAATGCAGAGGTACATTGAATGGAATGGTTTTCCATGCCGGATTGGGTAACTCCGGAAATTCTTCTAACTATATACGCATCCATAATTTCGACGATAGCTCTTGTTTGGAACATCGTACTTGCCATCTTAGAAAAATCGTCAAGGTTGAAAGTTACAGTAGAGTTTCGAGACAGCATGACCGCTGGGATAGATGGGAAAGTCATTAGAGGACCGACCGTCTGCTTTATAAGAATTGCGAACAAGGGTAATCAAGTAAAATATGTTTCGTCAATAGACTTGAGCTTGCCTTACAGAACATCAACCGGTAATATGTTTTCCTTAATAAATCCAGGGACTAAATTTCCAGTAGAGATATTACCGCAGCAAGAATATGTGTATAGATTTAAGTTTCGAGCACTACCAGAAATAATGCTTGAAAAATACAAAGAAGGCAAATGCAGAATTATCGTTGTTGATACCATACGAAAAAAATATAAATCCCATAGCTTCAACGCTGACATGATAAAACGTGCATTTGAACATAACAATTCTCTCTCACCGCTTGTTCTATCAATGTTTGAGAGTGATGCCCCCACTAAGCCAGAGTAAATAATTTTAAGTCAAAAATATATTAGAGAAAGGAAAATCGTTATGTTATTTTTATTACTTTTGATTGTTGCCCTTTGTTACGCAGCCTGGATGTACATACAGATGTACGCACTATTTGTTATTGGCGCAGCTGTTGTTTTGTTTACCTTGGTCTACATTATTGGTAAGTGTGTTGCAGAAACCAAGACCGGGCAGAAGTTTGGTGAGACTGTTCGATCCGGCCTTGCATGGTGTTTCAAAACACCCCTTCGTATCATGTTGTCGATTTTCGTTCTGGCCGCTGCTGTCGTAGTTGTTTTCATTTGCTATGATTCTGGACAGCCGCAGGCGTATGATATTGATGTCGAATACCATAATTGGGAGATTATCGAAGAAGGTATCCTGGGCGAAAGCACGGAGGATAAGTATGCTTATCTTGTAACCAATAACGGTGATCAGCCTGCATATGTAAAGATCGAAGTCACGCAGTATGGCGAATACGATGATATTGTTGAAACGGATACTCTGGGCGCAAACATTCCTGCGGGTAAAAGCCGTCTGCTGGAGTTTGATGCTGAAGAAGATGGCGAGAGAGTTAGCTATAAGATCGTTGAGGTAAAGAAGCCTAAATACACCTTCTTGGAAATCGGTTATACAGAAGATAGCGAAGTTTACTTCTGCTATGATGAAGAAGATACCTTGATTGTCGTGAATAAGTCTGGCGAAAAGCTTGAAGCCTGCGGAGCTCAGATTGTGTACTATGATGCAGACGGTGAGGTTATTGCAGAGTGCACCGCTGCCATGGGCGATCTTCAGCCGAATACCAAGGACGAGGATCGGTTCTATCCGAACTATATTCCGGAGGAATATGACCATTACGAAATTTGCGAATGGGCGTATGCAGAATAATTGCTCTCCTCTCAACATAACAACCAGCACTTGTAAGGAGAGATATAATGCCGGATAACAGAAACAGGCTGCGTCCGAAGCAGATAAAGTTCTTTGTGAACGACAAAGAATACGAATTGATAAGAAAGAAAATGGCACAGATGGGAACGGACAACATGAGTGCCTACATTCGCAAAATGGTAATCGATGGGTATGTTGTAAAATTGGAATTGCCCGAACTGCGTGAGCTGACTTCCAAGATGAAACGGATCGCCAACAGCGAAAATCAAATTGCCAAACGCCTTAACGCAACCGGCAATATCTATGAAGTCGACATCGAGGAAATAAAAAAGAACCAAGAGGAAATCTACGAGGGAATCCGAAAAATTCTTCTCTCACTTTCCAAGATAGAGTGATGTTCAGCTCCGCAGGAGCGTAGCCGATTTTGAAAAAATCGTTAAAGGGTTTGGGATGTTGCCCAACAAGTTTTTGCAAAAGGCAGCAAGGCTGAAATTTGCAAAAAGCACGATGTGTGTCCACACGTGCATTGCTTGCCAAGTATGTTTTAACATATTGGCAAAAATGCAAAGTGGGTACCGCCGTGCCCTGCTTGCCAAGTATGAAATCGCAGAGTGTACATACACCTGCTATGCTTGCTATTCTACGTTTTCCCATGATAGCAAGTGCCATTTCCTAAATGGAAATCGGCGGCAACCGCCGCCTTGTCTGCCCAAAAGCAAAACGGACGGATGCTGTCAATGGCGGCGAAGCCGTTCATCTTGACCATTGACAGCGTTTGTCCGTTTTGCTATCCCGATGATATTTTGAAAGAAACGAATCGAAGCGAATGAATGAAAAAGGAGGTTCGACACCATGTATGAAAAACGCAAAGAGGAAGAAATTCACGAACTCACCGCTGATGAAATTGATGAGCTTGTGTTTGAAGAACAACTTGCAAGCGGAAAGTACGACGAGGAAGTTCCCGAATACTATTTCTCCAATCCCAACCCGTATGCCAAGGTCGAGCCTCGTCCCGATGATGCACCCAAGCGTGAGTTTACTTTCGATGAAAAGGGTAACATCGTTATCAAGAATCTGTCTGCCTTTTGGCTACCCGATGTAAAAATCGTGGACGAGATCGGAGGCACAGAATACACAGTTACAGGCAGCTACGAAGGTACGGAAACGCTCGACAAGAAGCTCCACCGCATTATGGAGCAGAACGCTGCCGATGATGAATTTGGTATCACGGAGGATGGCGAATGAACAACGACACCTCTTTTGATATAATCCAAAAATCCAATCCTGTACAGACAGTTGCCCAACCGAAGGAGGATAACGAAATGTTAAGGGCAACAGATAGAATCACAGCACTTTATTGCAGATTGTCCGTCGAGGACACCAAAGAGGATAAGAAGAACGGCAAGGAAGATTTGTCGAACTCTATCCAGAATCAAAAAGCCATTCTGCTTCAATATGCACGAGACCACCACTTCCCCCATCCGACGTTTTTCATCGACGACGGCTACAGTGGTGTGGACTTCGCTAACCGCCCAGGCTTTCAGAAAATGCTTGCGGAGATTGAAGCAGGAAATGTTGGCACAGTTATCACGAAAGACCTTTCAAGACTTGGACGAAATTCCTCGCTGACAGGCTTGTACATCAACTACACATTCCCTCAGAATGATGTTCGGTACATTGCCATCAACGACCACTTTGACAGTATCAATCCCAACAGCACCGACAGCGACATTGCCGGTATCAAAAATTGGTTCAACGAATTTTTCGCAAAGGACACGAGTAGAAAAATTCGTGCGGTGCAAAAAGCAAAGGGCGAGCGTGGCGAGAGATTGACCGTCCATGTGCCGTATGGCTATTGCAAGGATCCGGAGGATAAAACCAAGTGGATCATCGACGAAGAAGCGGCACAGGTAGTCAAAAAGATTTTCACGCTCTGCATGAATGGACGTGGACCGAGCCAAATCGCAGAACAGCTTGAACGGGAAAAGATACTCACGCCCACCGCATACAAAACCAAGCAGGGCATAAAGACACCGCACACCGAGCCGGAGAATCCTTATCGCTGGCACGAAAGCACCATCGTCAACATTCTTGAACGTAAAGAATATATCGGTGCTACTGTCAATTTCAAAACCTACACCAACTCCATTTGGGATAAGAAGCAGAGGGAGAATCCCGAAGAAAATCAAAAGATTTTCTACAACACCCATCCTGCGATTATTAAACAGGAAGTCTTTGACAAGGTGCAGGAAATTCGTCAGCAGCGACACAGGAGAACGGCAACGGGCAAGAGCAGTCCGTTTTCGGGTTTGGTATTCTGTGCTGATTGCAGACAGAAGCTCTACTACTCCACCACCAACTACTTTGAAAAGCGGCAGGACTTTTTCATCTGCTCCACGCACCGAGCCAACAAGGACAAGTGCAGCGGACACTATATTCGTGCCGTCGTTTTGGAAGATGTGGTCTGGAAACACATGAAAGAAGTTATCTCTTTCGTGAGCCAATACGAAGCGCATTTTAGGTTGGAAATGGAGCAAAAGCTCCGTCTGCAAAGCGAGGAAACCATAAAGGTATATAAGAAGCGTCTGGCACAGACAGAAAAGCGTATAGGGGAGCTTGACCGCCTGTTTATCAAAATCTACGAGGACAACGCCAAGGGCAATCTGAGCGACGAACGTTTTGCCATGATGAGCAAGACCTACGAGGACGAACAGGCGCAACTTAAAGTTGAAATCGTAAATCTGCAAAAAGAAGTCGAAGTACAGGAACGACAGATAGAAAACCTTGAGCAGTTTATTCAGCGGGTACGCAGATACACCACACTAACAGAACTCACGCCATACGCTCTCAGAGAGCTTGTGAAGGCAGTTTATGTGGAAGCCCCCGACAAGTCCAGCGGTAAGCGCAAACAGAAGGTGCATATCGAATATGACCTTGTTGGCTACATTCCCGTGGATGAACTGATAAAAGCGGAACAGGCATGACCGAAATCATGCCTGTTCCAAGAAATTCGCATATTACTGTTTTACGACCACCGAGCATTCGGGAGGTTCTTTTTTATTCATCTGCAAAAACTAATATTTCCGCCTGTTTTTGTTGCTCTCCAGCTAGGATATGACAGCCATTTTTCAAATATATAAGGAGTTGCATCGTACCCATCAAAGATGTTTCTACCTGTTTTCCCCTCAACCGTAACAGTATAATTATGCTTCTTTTTCAACTGAGAGCTTTTAATTGTGAAATTTTTACTTTGCCACTTTTTGTTCCTATAAACCCATTTGCCAGCTGTATTGTCGTATACACTAACATAGAAGCAACCATATATGGGAGCAATTTTTACTTTTGAATACCATGTCTGCCTAGTATCACCTTTAGTTTGAGTCAAAACAATTTTTTCCGAAGAAAAGATTTTCCCGCCTACTTTAACCTCGAATGTTTTCGTTGTTGACAAATCTCCACTCACATCATAGCAAACATTCGCCGCCGAAGCAGAAACGAAAGCAAGTGATGCAAAGATGGAAACAGCCACAACTAACGCCAAAATCTTTACCGCCATTCTTTTCATTATAATTCCTCCTACATTTATTCACCCATAGTGAGGGTTTCTTCGATTATATCAAGTTTTAATTTGAATGTCAATAGTTTATAATGATATTATAAATAAATTTCGAAGGTTGATTTTATGTTAAATGATAATGAATACCGAGGGGTTTTATTAGACATCGGAATTAAAATCGGCTACTACAGAAGAAAAGCCGGAATGACCCAGGCAGAACTCGCTGAACACACCGGACTAACTCTTTCCTATATAAGCCAATTAGAAAGCCCCAATCTCCCTTATTGTCCTTCTGTAAAAGCGCTTTTCACCATTGCAAAAGCGCTTGGAATCAAGGCATCTAAGATAATCGACATAGAGGATTAAAACATCTAATTACAAAAAGACTGAACGAGTTTTTCGTTCAGTCTTTTTTCACTACTTGAAAGTTAATATCACACTTCACACGCCAATGGCAAATAGTACCTGTCGCAGTGCGGCAGATTTTTATTCCTTAAAGAACGCAGTACCCTTGCGTTTGTGTTCGCTTCGACTATGATAACGGTCGATGATCTCGCGGTCATGGTCGGTGGCCTCGCCCGTTTCGATATAACGGTCGATGGCGGCGTAGGTAACACCCATATCGGCTTCGTCGGTCTGACCTTCAAAAAGACCGGCGGAGGGTGCCTTTTCCACGATATTTTGAGGAGCGTTCAAGAAACGCAGGAACTCAAAAACTTCAGTGGCGGTCAGGTCGGAAATGGGGTTGAAATCGCAGGCGCCGTCCCCCCACTTGGTGAAATAGCCCATATGCCGTTCACTACGGTTGCCCGTACCTGCCACCAGACGGTTTTCTGCGGCGGCAACGGCGTAAAGCGTCATCATCCGCAGGCGGGGCGCCAGATTGGAGATGGCGGGAGCGTTGAGATCGGTCAAATCCCCCAAGTTCTTGACCGCCAGTTCCCGCTGCTCGGTCAGGTCGATCAAACGGGTTTGAATGCCGAATTGGTCTGCCACGGCAAGGCCATCGGTGCGATCTTCGCCAAAGTTCCGTTTGGATGCGCAAGGCATGATGATTCCCAGGGTGTTTTCGCAGGCGGCTTTACACAAAATCCCGACCAGGGCACTGTCCTTGCCGCCGCTGTTGCCGAACACAATGCCATCCACGTGGCTGGTCTCCACCAAATTGCGGATAAAGGCAACACGGTTTTCAAATTCTTCCTGATAATTTCTCATGGTCATTTCCTTTCATCGTTCCCATAATTCCGCACCGTAAAAGGGGCGGTCGGGCATAGGGGTCATTTCCCCTGCCAAAGTGTTCTTGGTCATCAGCAAGTCCTGCTCGAAACAAAGGGAAAGCAAGGGCTGTTCCTGTTGCAAGAGGACGGTCAGGTCGGTTGCTGCAGCATAAAACGCCGTTTCGGAAGCGGCGGAGCACAGATCGGCAAAAAGCTGGTCTACTGCGGGGTTTGCGTACCCCCCAAAGTTCAGAGAGCCGTTGGTCACCAGCAGTTGGGCGGCAATATCGGGGGTGGAAAAATCCACCTGACCCAAATAAGCATCAAAAGCTCCTTCGGCAACCCGCTGACGGTAGGTCTCAAAAGGTTGTTCCTCCACCGTGACGGTCAGTCCTGCAGGTGCAAGCATGACAGCCAGGGATGCCGCCGTGTTAATAGCCGAAACATCATCGCCGTTGACCAACAAAGTAAAGGACAGCGGAACAGGTCCTTCCTCCCCTTCAGGAGTTTTCGAAAGCAGGTCGGTAATCGTGTCCAAATCGGCGGGATTCGGCGTTTCAGACAGTTCGGCAAAGCGGTAGTGTACGGGATGAAACGGTGTTGCTGTAGCAGTTCCGTAACCCATCAGAACGGTGTCCGCAAGTTTTTGGCGGTCAACGGCATTGCTGATGGCCTGTCGGACGTTTTGGTGCATCAACAGCGGATGGTCGGCACGATAGCCTACAAAGGTGAACTTCATCGACTCAAAGGGCGTGGCGGTAGTCCCCACCCCACTGTAATCACTGATTTTCCGCGCCTGGGTATAGAGGGCGTCTACCGTTCCTGCACGGTAGGCGTAGCGCACCGTCTCACCATCGGGAAGCAGGTGTACCCGCAACCCGCCAATCAGAGGAGGGGCGCCCCGATAATACTCGTTGGTTTCGAAAAAGTGCTCGTTTTGCAGGGCGGATACGCATCGGTAAGGTCCGCTTCCCGCAGGATAGATGCCCTTCTTTTCTTCAGAGGGCAGAATGGGGAACGCCAACTTTTCCAAAAAGAAGGGGTCGGGCGATAACAACTTAAATTCGACGGTCAGCGAGTCAATAATCTGCAGGTCTAATATGCCGCTGACAGCCGAAGAATAAACATAGTCAGGATGGTACTTTAAGGTCATTACCGTATTGACCACATCGGTAGCGTCCAATACCGTCCCGTCCGAGAAAAGCAGGTCGGGATAAAGGCGGACGGTGACCAGGTTGCCGTCAACTGTATAAGACTCTGCCAGTGCGCCTTGGGGGCGGAAGCTTTCGTCCAAGAGAAAGAGTGGGTCGTAAAGGAGATCGAAAAGTGCTTTGTCCGACTTGGCAACAGGGTTTAACGGATTACTGCCCCCTGCAGAACAAAGGCTTAGGACATTGAGCGCTTCGGGGGCTTCCCCGGGGGTATTGCCGGGACGGCAACCTGCCAACAGTAAGACAATGAGCAAAATGCAAAGGCTACGCTTCACAGACAGACCTCCTTTGTTGGGGAATGGCGATCCGCTGAACAGAACGGGCGCGACCGCTTTCGTCGCAGAGGTCAAAGACCACACCGCAAAGGACGCCTTCCGTTTGCGCCGGCTCTAAACGGGTCTGAAGTTTGGTTTTAAATCGCGCCAACGCCGACTCGGCAGTAGCGCCGAGAACGGATTCCCGCGCCCCCGTCATCCCGATATCGGTGATGTAGGCAGTGCCTTGGGGCAGAATGCGCTCGTCCGCAGTCTGGACATGAGTATGGGTGCCGTAAAGGGCACTGACCCGACCATCCAGGTAGTAGCCCAGCGCTTCCTTTTCACTGGTGGCTTCGGCGTGGAAATCAACGACAATACAATCGGTTTCCTGTTTCAGGCGGTCGATTGCGGCGTCAATGAGTTCAAAAGGGTCCCCCAAGTCCTCCATAAAGACCTGACCGGACAGGTTGATAACCCCGATTTTGCGACGATCAGGCAGGGTACAGATACAGCTGCCGCTGCCGGGAGCGGTGGCAGGGTAATTCAAGGGGCGCAGGAGATATTCCTCGTTTTCTAAGGTGGGGAAGATGGCCTTTTTATCAAAGATATGGTTTCCCGAAGTCATGACCTGAACGCCCAGACGGCGCAAGTGGGATACCTGTTCGGGCAGAACACCGTGGTAGGCGGCGTTTTCCACATTGGCGATAACACAGTCGGCTCCCGTTTGGGCAACCGCCTGGTCCAGATATCGTTCCAGGGCTTCCATCCCCACGGCCCCGACAATGTCGCCGATGGCAAGTACTTTCATAATCTCCCCTCCTTTGACAAAAAAAGATTGCAATAGAGTCGAGACTTTATCACAATCTTTTTGGCGATTATTTTGCGATTTCGGTTGCGCGGGTTTCACGGATGACATTGACTTTAATCTGTCCCGGATACTCCATCTCGTCCTCAATCCGTTTAACAACATCACGGGCGAGTAATACTGCCGTTTCGTCGGTAATTTCATCAGGACGAACCATAATGCGAACCTCGCGACCTGCCTGGATAGCAAAAGATGCTTCAACACCCTTAAAGGAGTTCGCAATCTCTTCCAGTTTTTCCAGACGCTTGATGTACGACTCGATGTTCTCGCGGCGGGCGCCGGGTCTTGCGGCAGAAACCGCATCGGCCGCCTGAACCAGGCAAGCAATGGTGGTTTCGGGCTGAACATCGCCGTGGTGTGCCATAATGGCGTTGATAATCAACGGGTTTTCTTTGTACTTTTTGGCAATATCTGCACCGATGGTTACGTGAGAACCGTCAATCTCGTGGTCAACGGCTTTACCTAGGTCATGCAATAAACCTGCGCGTTTTGCCTGGTTGACATCCAGACCCAGTTCCCCTGCCATCATCCCTGCGATGGCAGAAACCTCGATGGAGTGCTGCAGTACGTTTTGACCGTAGCTGGTACGGTAGTGCAAACGGCCCAGCAACTTGACGATTTCAGGATGCAGACCGTGAACGCCGGTATCGAAAGTAGCACGTTCGCCTTCACGCTTGATGATGGCGTCGACTTCCTTCTTGGCGCGTTCGACCATTTCTTCGATTCTTGCAGGGTGGATACGACCGTCGGCAATCAGTTTTTCCAGAGCGATGCGTGCCACCTCACGGCGAACGGGATCAAAGCCCGAAAGGATAACTGCTTCGGGGGTATCGTCGATAATCAGATCCATTCCGGTAGCAGTTTCAAGGGCACGGATGTTGCGGCCTTCACGACCGATAATACGTCCCTTCATATCGTCATTGGGCAACTGGACCACGGAGACCGTGGACTCGGATACCAGGTCGGCGGCATACTTCTGAATAGCCAGACCGATGATGTTTTTGGCGTTCTTTTCCGCCTCGTCACGGGCTTTGGTCTCTAAGTCGCTGACCAGCATCGCCATTTCGTGACGGACTTCCTCTTCCACGTTTTGCAACAGAATCTTCTTGGCTTCTTCAACCGACATTCCCGAGATCCGTTCCAGCTCCCGCATCTGTTCCTCGTGCTGACGGCTGAGTTTTTCCTTCAATGCGTCAACATCCTTGGCCTTTTGCGCAAGGCGTTCTTCCTTCTGCTCGATGTTGTCCAGTTTTTTGTCCAGGCTCTCTTCCTTCTGTTGTAAACGATGTTCCTGGCGCTGAATCTCACTGCGACGTTCTTTGATGTCGCGGTCACATTCAGCACGGTTACGGTGGGTTTCTTCTTTTGCTTCAAGCAAAATTTCCCGTTTCTTGTTCTCTGCTGCTTTGAGTGCGTCGTTTAAGATGCGCTTGGCTTCTTCTTCGGCACTGCCGATTTCTACTTCTGCGACTTTTCGTCTATATGAAACGCCCAGTCCGAACGCAGCAATCCCTACTAATACGGCAACGGCTAAACCGATTACCGAGGCAATTACAACCGGTGTCATAAGAACACACCTCCATCTATATTATTTCGCCTGACAAATGCCAAAGCGATATCATTATAATTTTAACTGTTTTCGCCAGAACTGTCAAGAGTTATTTCTTTATTATTGGTGGATTTTTGCCGCTTCGATGGTGTTGCGCATCAACATGGTAATGGTCATGGGTCCGACACCGCCGGGAACAGGGGTTAAGTAAGATGCTTTTTCCGAAACCGAAGCAAATTCCACGTCACCGCACAACTTGCCGTCAGGCAGACGGTTCATACCTACATCGATGACCACAGCGCCTTCTTTAATCATATCCCCCGTAATCAAATTGGCACGACCGACGGCGGCAACAACCACGTCGGCACGACGGGTAACCTCCGCCAGATTGCGGGTCTTGGAATGGCAGATGGTAACGGTGGCATTTCGCTGCAACAAGAGCAATGCCTGGGGCTTACCAACGATGTTACTGCGGCCGATAACCACACACTCTTTTCCCGTCAGGTCAATGCCCGTACGGTCGATCAGTTCCATTACGCCTGCGGGGGTACAGGGCAAGAAATGGGCGTTACCCACCATAATACGCCCCACGTTTTCGTAGCGGAAAGCGTCTACGTCCTTGTCGGCGCGGATGGTTTCGATCACGGTGGTTTCGTTTAAGTGTTTGGGCAGGGGCAGTTGTACCAGGATACCGTCAACGTTATCGTCCTCGTTCAACTGTTCCAACAGTTCCAAAAGTTCCTCTTCGCGGGTGTCGGCGGGCAGGGCATACTCGAAGGAGCGAATTCCCAGTTCCTCACAAGCTTTTTTCTTGCCGTTGACATAAACGCGGGAAGCAGGGTCATCCCCGACTAAAATCACAGCCAGACCGACCTGCTTTCCTGCGGCATTTAACTGTTCTACCTCCTGACGCATCTGCTCACGCAGTTCCTGTGACAGGACTTTTCCGTCCAAGCGTTGTGCACTCATTTTATTTCTCCTTATCATTTATTTAAAAAGGCGGCAACCTTCGTTGCCGCCTTTTATCGGTTTATTCCGCGGGGGTCAGCTGAGCTTCCAGTTCTTCCTGCATACTCTGTTGCATCATAGCGATTGCATCATAATAGCTTTGGGGTACAGTCAAGGTCTTAAAGAGTTCCTTGAAAGCTTCGATGTCAACTTCTACGCTGTCCCCTTTTTCTGCCATTGCGGCATCCAGTTCAACCTGGAAGAGCTTGGTGGTCTCCTCCTGATAGTGGTTGGTCAGAGCACTGCCCATTGATAGATCCATATCGGTCACTGCACCGATGGGGTAACGCTTAATAACGTGGTAACCGTAATCGGTAGCAATCGGTTCGGAAACTTCACCTTCGGCCAATGCCAGGGACGCTTTTTCAAAGCTTTCAACCATCCCACTGCCGGTTGCGACCAGGTAGCCGTCGGGATAGGTTGTGGAGCCGGGGTCTTCGGACAGGTCGGCAACCAGCTTGTCAAAGTCCTCGCCGTTGGCGGCACGGTCACAGACGTCTTGTGCCTTTTTCTTGGCATCGTCCATGGTCACGGTATCCGACTTTTGAATCAGCACGTGTTTGACACGAACCCAGCCGTTTTCGTCGGCGTAAGCCGCCAGCTTCTCACGGGGATAGAGCTCGTTGACAATGTTCATATAAGATACGTTCAACTTGGCAATCCAATCCATATTCTCATCGGTAAATCCGAAGATATCAGCGGTGGTCTTGTAAGCCTCTTCGCTACCGAAGGTCTGGGCAATCAGCATATTGCGCATTTCTGCAATCTGTTCGTCGGTGGCAGACAGATTCCGTTCTTTTGCCATGCTGACGATTAACAGTTCTTCCTTGAGTTCTTTTAACAAGGATTCGGTGGCATACTCGAAAGGTGTCTTCCCCTCCATCTGGTCGGCGGTGTTATCCTCTGCCCAGTATTCAGCGGCACGCGCCTCGTCAGCGATGGAGTTTTGGGTTTCAAGACCCAACTTGGTGTTGTAGATCTGATAACGCAGGGTCGTTTCGTTTAACCCTTCACCGTCGTAAGAAATGATAGACGAAGCGCCGCAACCTGCCAGCGTTCCTACCAAAAGACAGAGGGTTAAAGCCATAGCAATCCATTTTTTCATCATTGCCCATTCCTCTCTTTTCTAAGAAATTATAACACTTATCGCATTGTAGCCATTATACAGGATTCTTTCGCAAATTTCAATTCAAATCCAGCACTTGTAACATAAAATTAACATTTCGCAAAATTTGTTCCTGTTCCCGAGACAGCAGGGTGGCACGGAAGAAGGGGGATTTTCCGGGAGAGAACATGATTTTTTGTTTGCGATCGCACTTGGTAACAAGGGCGTTGACCCGCTCCAGGGTCAGATACTTCTCGTCCAAAAACCGCAGCATCAACTGTTCCCCTTTTTGAGAGATCTCGCTAATACCCAGGCGTGATGCGGTATGGCGGATGGTAGCTACCTGCACCAGATTCTGCACCGACGGCGGGATGTCTCCGTAGCGGTCGATGAGCTCTTCTTCCACGATTTGTGCATCTTCTTCGTTGCAGACGGCGGCAATCTTTTGGTACATCTCGATCCGTCCCTCGTGGTTGCGGATATAAGCTTCGGGGATGTAGGCATCCACCTGTAAATCCACGGTGGTTTCCACTTGCGGTGTTTGTTCCTCTCCCTGCTCGGTCTTGACCGCTTCTTCTAACAACTGGCAGTACATATCGTACCCCACCGCGTCCATATGTCCATGCTGTTCGGCGCCCAGCAAGTTCCCTGCGCCGCGGATTTCCAGGTCCCGCAATGCAATTTTAAAGCCCGAGCCAAACTCGGTGAACTCGCGAATGGCTTGCAGGCGTTTTTCGGCGTTTTCCTGCAAAACCCGATCACGGCGGAAGGTCAAGTAGGCAAAGGCAAGGCGGTTAGAACGACCGACCCGCCCCCGCAACTGATACAACTGGGACAGTCCCAAGCGGTCGCTGTCCTCGATAATGATGGTGTTGACATTGGGGATATCCAGGCCCGTTTCGATGATGGTGGTACAGACCAATACGTCAATCTCCCCTTCCAGCATCTCACCCATGATATTTTCCAGCTCTGCCTCTTCCATCCGTCCCTGGGCGGCGGCAACGCGAATATCGGGGAGAGACTTGGCAATCTTTGCAGCTACCGAGCTGACACTCCCCACGCGGTTGCACAGATAATAAACCTGTCCGCCACGGGCAATTTCCTTGGCGATGGCGTCGGTCAAAATCCCCTCGTTATATTCCAACACATAGGTTTGGACGGGGTAACGATCCTGAGGAGGCTGCTCGATCACGCTCATATCCCGAATTCCCACCATCGCCATATGCAGGGTGCGGGGAATGGGCGTTGCGGTCAGGGTCAACACATCCACGTCCTTGCGCATTTCCTTGATCTTTTCTTTATGGGTTACGCCAAAGCGTGGTTCTTCGTCAATGATCAAAAGCCCCAGATCCTTAAACGCCAAGTCTTTTTGCAGAAGGCGGTGGGTACCGATAATGATGTCTACCCCACCCGTTTTCAGGTCGGCGATGATCTTTTTCTGTTGGGTAGGAGTACGGAAACGGGAGAGCATTTCCACCTTGATGGGAAAGTCTTTCATCCGTTCTTTAAAGTTGGTGTACTGTTGTTGCGCCAGTAAGGTGGTAGGCACCAGGTACGCAACTTGTTTCCCGTCGTTGACTGCCTTGAACGCCGCGCGGATTGCTACTTCGGTCTTTCCGTAACCGACATCGCCGCAAAGGAGTCGGTCCATGGGACGGGGACTTTCCATATCCCGTTTTACCTCGTCAATACAGGTCAACTGGTCCTCGGTCTCCTCATAGGGGAAACTGTCCTCGAACTGGCGTTGCCACGGTGTATCGGGAGAAAAGGCAAATCCGCTTTGCCCCTGCCGTGCGGCATAAAGTGCCACCAAACTGCGTGCCAGTTCCTCGCAGGAAGCACGAACCTTAGCCTTGGTCTTTGCCCAGTCGGTGCCGCCCAGTTTATTAAGGCGCATCTGACGGCTTTCACCACCAACGTACTTATACAAAAAGTCCAGTTGGTTGACCGGCACGTAAAGAAGGTCGGTACCCTGGTACTGAATTTTTAAATAGTCCTTGGTCACCCCTTCGATGACCACCTGTTCGATGCCCACGTACTTCCCGATGCCATGGTTTTGGTGTACCACAAAATCCCCTACTGACAAGTCTCGATAAGAGCGTAGGGCATTTTTCTTTTTGTGTTTCCGTTTCTTCTGTTTTCCAAAGGCTTCGGTATCACTGACGACGGCAAAGCCCAGATGGGGGTATTCAAACCCCTTTAAAAGGCTCCCCCGCAAGACCCCGACTTCGCCCCGTTCGGGCAGGCGATAAGGTTCAGTCAATTCATAAGCCGAAAAACCATTTTCCTGCAGTTCCTGGGTGAGTTTTTCGGTACGGCCTTTGGTGCCGCTTAAAAGCAAGACAGCAGTTTTGCTCTCACCGTAAGCTTTTAGGGCGGCGGTAAGGTACTCGAAATTGCCCTGGTACGAGGGGACGGTCTTCGTAGCAAAGTCCACCAGTGCGCGGGCACGATAGTCGGCGGTTTGGTGTTGCAACGCCGCCAACCCTACCAAGGGGCAAGAAAGCAGTTTTTTCAGCAGGTCGGCATAGGGGATGTAGTACCCGTCAAAGAGTTCGGCCAGAATTCCTTTCTCCAACATGGATTTTAAAGTTTCTTCCACGTTCCAGCAAAAGGACTCTGCCGCATCGTTGAGCTTTTGCGGTTCATCCAAAAGGACCAGCGGCGCTTCCACGTAGTCTAAAACGGTGGTGGGCTTGGGGTAGATCAAGGGTTGGTATTTGTCCAAAGACGGGAAATAATGCCGCTCGGCGATCTTTTCCAGGTCCTCGGCATAGGCGTCCCCCTTCTTTTCCAATTTTTCCAGCAAGGTTTCCGCTTCGTCACGGGTGTAGATGATTTCGCTGACGGGGGTCAGGACCGCCTGCTTCAGGCGTTTATAGGAAAGCTGACTCTCGACGTCAAAGGCGCGGATAGAGTCCACTTCGTCGTCAAAGAATTCGATACGGATGCCGTTTTCGGTATCAAACCCGAAAAAGTCCACAATGCCGCCGCGGATACTGAACTGGCCGCGGCCTTCCACCGCATCTTCACGGCGATACCCTGCCAGAACAAACCGACGGCGCAGGTCTTCCAAGTCCACACGGTCACCATCGGCGAAGGTGCAAAGGCAGGATTGCAAGCGGTCTTTCGGTAAGATGGGACGCATGGCGGCATCGATGGGACAAACCAACAGGCACGGCGCATCTGTGTTGCAGAGAGCAAAAAGCGTCTGCATCCGCTGGCGCTTGACGTCACTGCCCACTGCTTCCACATCATAAAAAACAGGTTCACGATCCAAAAAAAGCAGGACCTGTTCGCTTTTTCCCGAAAAACGGGCAAAAAACAAAAGATCCTCGTAAAGCCTTCTGGCCTGGAGTTCGTTTTGGGTCAGAAGGATCATATTTCGCTTTTCGGTTTCAAACAACGAAAAACAGAGGTGAGCTTTTTGGGATTCACTCACCCCCGTAACAGTCAACGGAGTTTGCCCCCCTAAAATCCCCGAACGGATTTCTTCGAAGGGACTATAATCTTTTAACAGAGCGGTTAAGAAGTTCATACAGTTACCTATTTGCGGTTATAGCGATTCATTGCGGGCTCGAGACCCTCCTTGACAAAGGCGGTCACCGCGTCGCAGGCCTTACCCAATAATTCAAACTGGGTCTCCTGCTCCTCACGGCTGAGTTTGCCCAGGACATAGTTTACCGTGTCGGCATCGCCTTTGTTGCCGATACCGATACGCAGGCGGGGAAATTTGTCGGTGGACAGGTGCTGGATGATGGATTTCATCCCGTTATGTCCCCCTGCGCTCCCCGAGGGGCGCATCCGCATCTGACCTACAGGAATGTCCATATCGTCGTACAGCACCAAAATGTCCTCAGGCGGGATCTTGTACCAGTGGGCAAGAGGTGCCACCGATTCGCCGCTTAGGTTCATAAAGGTCATGGGTTTGACCAAAACCACCCGTTCGCCGCCGATATTGCCTTCGCCGATCAGTGCGCGGTGTTTGGATTTTTTAACGGCGATGCCGTGTTTTTCCGAGATGTAGTCAATGGCGGCAAAACCCATGTTGTGGCGGGTGCTTTTATATTCTTCGCCCGGGTTGCCCAAGCCGACAATCAGTTTCATCAGAGCCTCCATAGGAAAGAAGCGCGGCAAGTTCGCCGCGCTTTCTCGTTTGTAAATGGATTAGTTAAAGAGCGTGCTGATCGACAGGTCTTCGTAGATGCGGTCGATGGCTTCGGCAAATACCGGAGCAATGGACAGGGTTTTGATTTTGTCGATTTTCTTTTCTTCGGGGAGTTGGATGGTGTCCAGGACAACCAGCTCTTCGATAGCCGATGCCTGAATCCGCTCGATAGCGGGACCGGAAAGGACGGGATGAGTACAGCAGGCGGATACGCTGCGGGCGCCGCGTTCCTTCAACGCATTGGCACTATTGACGATGGTACCTGCGGTATCAATCATGTCGTCAATTAAGATTACGTGCTTGTCCTCGATTTCGCCGATGATATTCATCACCTCGCAAACGTTGGGTTTCGGACGGCGTTTGTCAACAATGGCAAGACGGGCGTCAATGCGCTGTGCAAAGTTTCTTGCACGGGTAACGCTGCCCAGGTCGGGAGAAACAACAACAACGTCTTCAGGGTCACAGTTTTTGAACTTTTCAATATAGTAAGGAGCCAAAACAGGGCCGCCCAGCAGATGGTCTACAGGGATGTTAAAGAAGCCCTGAATCTGTGCGGCGTGCAGGTCCATAGTCAGGACGCGGTCTGCACCTGCGCTGGTAATCAGGTCAGCCACCAATTTGGCAGAGATGGGATCACGGGCCTTTGCTTTGCGGTCTTGACGGGCATAACCAAAGTAGGGAATAACTGCGGTAATGCGGCCTGCCGAAGCGCGTTTGAATGCATCAATCATGATCAGCAGTTCCATCAAGTTGTCGTTGACGGGGGTAGACGTGGACTGGACCACAAAAACATCCGAACCACGAACGGTCTCCCGAATGTTAACGAAGATTTCTCCGTCGCTGAACTTGCCTACCTGGGATTCGCCCACGCGGACACCGAGGATGTCTGCAATGTCTTTCGCCAAAACCGGGTTGGAGTTTGCTGCGAAGATTTGAATATTTTTGCCGTGTGTGATCATTTCTCTTCCTCCTGTTTTCTTGTGCATATTTGATCAGCCCCGAACGGACTGCGTTTTAACTTGTTGGTCTGCCGCCCCCGCGCGATGGCAAGTGCCCCGTCGGGAACCGACTCGGTTAAGGTTGAGCCTGCGGCAATCAGTACCCCCTGCCCAACGGTAATGGGAGCAATCAGGTTGGTGTTACAACCGATAAACGAACCGTCACCGATGGTGGTGCGGTACTTATGTTTTCCGTCGTAATTAGCGGTGACGGTGCCGCAACCGAAATTAACATTTTCACCCACGTCACTATCCCCCACGTAGGTCAGATGAGAGACTTTGGTGCCATTGCCGATATTCGAATTCTTTATCTCGACAAAATCGCCGATCCGTACTCGTTCGCCGATCTGGCTCTGGGGGCGTAAGTAAGCAAAAGGTCCGATGGTGGTATTTGATCCGACAGCAGCACGATCCAGTACCGAACACAGAATCTGTACCCCATCCCCGATCTTGGTGTCGGTGATTCTGCTGTATGCGCCAACGGTACAACCTTCGCCGATGACCGTATTGCCCAGCAGGATGCACCCCTGTTCGATCACCGTATCACGGCCGATCACTACGTCGGGACCGATAAAAACAGTTTCGGGGATCCGCAAAGCCACCCCGTTTCGAAAATGCTTATCAAGTACCCTGCGGCGGAGTTGCTCTTCCGCTTCGGCAAAGGTCTTGCGGTCGGTAATGTAAAAGACGTCATCCTCTTGGGTCAGGGAAATCAGCGACCCGTCCTGGTGCGCGGCAAGAAAGATCAGCTCCTCGGGAGTAATCAAAGGGACGGCGGCAGGAAGTACCAGAACCTTGTCCGTCTGTTTCAACCGCCAGGCTTCCCCTTCGGCAGAATCGGGGCGGTTTGTAACCAAAACGTCCTGCGCACCTGCATCGATACAAGCACGGCGCACCCATTCGGTCATAGGCAGACCGCAGAGTTCGTGTTCCCCCAAAGGACGGGACGAGTTAAAATCAGGGGTTTCTACATCAGTGAAAATCAATGCAGAAAAAAGATTCTTTTTCATCGTTTTGCTCCTTTTTTATTATGCCATAAACTTTGTTGCTTTTCAACTGTTTTTGACATGATTTTAAAATTTATCGGAGTTCACAAAAATAATCAGAGTTGCAATGCATCTCTGATTATTTTAGTACAAAGAGAAAACCAACGTATCCTCGGAAAAAAGGTCGGTTCTGACTGCCAAGGATAAGTTCTTTGCCGTAACGGGAATTTCAAAAGCGGCATAGCCTTCCAGTACCCCGTTGGGCGCAACGGTGCCGTCCAATGTTTGGGGCAGATCGGTGACGGTGATGGTGATGGGGTATTCGTTCCCCCCGCCGTCTACCGCACTGAGCATTAACAACGAAGATACTTCTACTGCGGTTTCACGGCTGTTTTGATAGGACATTTTTACGGTGACAAAGCGGTACCCGGCTTTGGGCTTGGCGTACTTCCCCGAAGAAACATAGTCGGGATGTACCCCCAAAAGAGTATAGGATACCCCGTCCTTTTCCTTTGTCACGGGGGTGAATTCCGCCGGTTCTTTGGCGGGCTGCACCTCGGTCAGACTGACGGGCAATTCGGCAGGGGTATCGGTACAACCAAAAAGAGCGAGTCCCGATGCAAGCAACAGCAACAAAAAGATCCCTTGCTTCTTCACTTGACCGACTCCCTCCTTCCTATCATTTTTACCTTTTATTTATACCACAATTTTAACCTTTTGTCAAGCCGTCCGCCACCGCCCGAAGACGGGAAAATTCCTCTTCCATTTGGGCAAAGTCCATGGCGGGAACCGTCAACTCCTCCATACGGGCATGTTCCTCGCCTGCCCTTCGCAAATGACTCACCGTACGGGAAAGAAAAAGATCAAAGAGTTTTAAGTCCTCCTCGGTCTGACGTTTCCTTTCGGCGAAAACAGACTCGTCAAGGCAGGAAGTCAAATCAATATGACGGGCAGAAATGCCGCTTTCGGCAGTCGTGAGCACCACCCCCAAATCAGTCAGCACCAAGTGCTCAAACCGTTTAGGGAACAACGGACTGCAATACCCCTCCACTCCCATTCCCCGGGCTTGTGCGCCTTCCGCAACGCGGCTTAAAAGGGAGTCTACCCCCAACCCGTTTTCAGCAACCAGTTGCCACCGCTCTAACCCTTCAAAGAGGGTGTCACTGTAATCCACCACTCCGCGGGGCGTTACCGCCGAAGCAAAGGCACGGCGCAACCTTCCTCGTTTTGAAGTAACGGGATGGTTGGCAAACAACTCGTCAAGAACCCGCTTCCCCGTTTCGTAAAGGGCATTTTGGGACAGTGCTTTCCCCCGTTCTTCCAATACCCCGCCGTAAATCGTCCCCGCCACCGCCAAATTCCGATAGGCACGGGTATAACATTCCTTTTTACGGTTACTAAGAGCGATCAGCCGTTCCCGATGGGGCAAGAGCAGGGTACGGTCAATAAACCGACCGGGGTCGAAAATGCAGTCTGCCACCCCCAGCGCCCTGGGGTCCTGGACATGAGGCGAGGTGCCATCCACCACCGAGAGGCCAATCCCCCGCGCCACGATGCCGTCCAGGGACGAAGGATCCCCCGAACAGTGTAAAAACTCCACGGGATGCCCCTCTTCCGCCAAAGCCATCCCCCACTTTTTCATCAGCGTGGATTTTCCCGTCCCTGCGCCGCCTTTTAAGTAAACGGTGTAACGGGTCTCCTCCAAAGGAAGAATTTCATTATAATAAGAATAAAATCCGCCGGGGGTGTTTCCGCCCGCAAAATAGTGTTGAATTTTCATGAAAAGTACACTCCTCTCGGCTTATTCTATGCGCCGTTTACAAAAAAGTTACAAAATTCGGTTGACCGATGCCCCAAAAAGTGGTACAATATCTTAAAATTGAATGGAGGGAATATTATGAAAAAGATTTTTGCACTGATGACCGCGTTATTCGCAATGACCGCTCCCGTTTTTGCAGAACCCGCAGCGGCTGACCCCGCAGCAGGTGCCGCAGGCGGCGGCAGCTTCTTGATCATCATCGTCGTATTTGTTGCACTGTACGGTTGGATGTTCTGGAGCGAACGGAAACGCAAAAAAAGCGTTAAGAATATGCTGGACAGCATGGCTTCCGGGGATGAGGCAATCACCATCGGTGGCGTTACCGGCAAGATTTTAAACGTCAAGGACGAAACCGTTACCCTGGAAATCGGCGCCGACCGCACCAAGTTGGAATTCCAGAAATGGGCCATTAAATCGGTTGTTAAGCCTGAATAATCGGCATAAAAACGCCCTCTTGTCATAGATTGTATTACACTATGACAAGGGGGATTTTTTATGTTCAAAACCGATGTTCCCGCTACGGCGCCCAACCGTCTGGGGAATGCACTCTTTTTAGGCTTACCCATTGCACTGCTGTTGACCCTTTTGGGACTGGTTCTGCTGTCGGTGCTTTTGACCGTCAGTGACCTTTCCGACCCGACCGCAACATTTTGGGCAAGACTTTTGTCGCCCGTTGCCGTCTTTTTGGCGTCCCTGATTTTAGGGGCGCGGGCGCAAACGAAGGGTTGGCTTTCAGGAATTTTACTGGGGGCGTTTTATGCCATCGTGACCTATCTTTTGCGGACCGCCCTCTTTCAGGTCGGAAGTCTGGACGGCCCTTTTTTGCTGACCGTGCTGATGACGCTGGCAGCGGGAATTTTAGGCGGCAGTATGGGGATCAACCTTTTCGGGAAAAAGCGTTGATTTATTGAAATGCATCAATAGAGCGCATTGTCAAGGACACTCGTAAAAGAGTGTCCTTTTTTATTTTCTTGACCCTTTTTCGACAAAATCTGCAAGGGCAGTTCGGTATAATAATCTTCAGAGCAACGGAATAAAATGCTATTAGGTGAGTCCTATGATCGTGTATGCCGACGTCCTTTTTTTAACCAATTTTGTTATTAATGCAGGGTTGCTTTACGCCACCGCTCTGCTTTCAAAAGCCGACCATTCCTCTCGACGGGTGGTTACGGGAGCGGCATTGGGGGCGGCTTACGCCCTGCTGATGTTTTTTCCCAACCTGCGATTTTGCTATACCCTGCTCTTTAAACTGGTCTTTGGCGCAGCGCTGGTGGCAGTGGTCTTTCATCCTGCTCGGTTTTTCGATTTTTTCCGCATCAGCGGAATTTTTTACGCCCTCTCCTTTTTGTTCGGAGGGGCTGTTCTGGGCGTCTTACTCCTTACCGATGCCGGGCTGATGACCCGCGCTACGGTGCAAAACGGGATTTTGTATTTTGACCTGCCCGCCGGCGTGCTTTTGGGCACGGTGTCCGTCTGTTTTTTGGGGGTACTCGTCTGGAAAAAGACCGCGCCCCTGCGCCTCCGCAAACAAAGCCTTTATCGTGAGGTCACCGTCTGCTGTGACGGAAAATCGGTCACCTTGCGGGCGTTGGTGGATACAGGGAATACCCTCACCGACCCCCTGACACTAACCCCCGTTATGATTGCCGAACGGGACGCTCTGCGGGAGTTGTTGCCCCCCTGCCCTACCTTTTCGGTAGAAGAACTGTCAGCAGGCGGAATGGCAACCCGCTTGCGGGTGATCCCCTTCACTTCCCTGGGGACCAAGCACGGACTTTTAATCGGATTCCGTCCCGATTCGGTCACAGTTGCTCCCTCGGATGTCCACTACGATGTGGTAGTCGGTCTGTACGAGCACGCTTTATCTGATGATCAAAGTTACAATGCACTGGTTGGTGCCGACCTGGTGATATAGAAAGGAGAAACTATGGTTCCGTTCACAATAGGTCCCGCGTTGCAGGAGCTTCTGCGGCGTTGGCGGTTGTTGCTTCCGCAAAACAGTTTTTACATCGGCGGGTCCGAGACCCTGCCGCCGCCCCTCACCCCCGAGGAAGAGAACGAGCTCCTGTCCCAAATGGAAACCGACGGGGAACAGGTACGCAAGACCCTGATTGAGCGAAATCTCCGTTTGGTGGTCTACATCGCACGCAAGTTCGAAAATACAGGTGTGGGCGTGGAGGACCTGATCTCCATCGGCACCATCGGGTTGATCAAGGCGATCAACACCTTTAAACCCGACCGCAAAATCAAGCTGGCAACCTACGCTTCCCGTTGCATTGAAAATGAGATTTTGATGTATCTGCGCAAAAACCAGTCTCGACGGAGTGAGGTCTCGATCAACGAGCCACTAAACATCGATTGGGACGGAAACGAGCTGTTGCTGTCCGATATTTTAGGCACCGACCCTGAACTGATTTACGAAGAAATCGAAGAAGAGGTGGATCGGGAGCTATTGCACATTGCCATGAAAAAGCTTTCTCAGCGCGAAAAACTGATTGTGGAATTGCGGTTCGGGTTAAAAAGCAAAGAGGAAAAAACCCAAAAAGAGGTGGCGGATATGCTGGGCATCTCCCAATCCTATATTTCCCGTTTGGAAAAACGAATCATTAGTCGATTAAAAAAAGACATCAGCCGTATGTTGTAAGATTTTTCTTCTCATAAACCGTCCTGATTCTCGCAAAATAAGATCAGAAAGGTGGTAATGAGATGAAACGAGTTTTGTGCATCCTGCTTGTCGGGTTGCTTTGTGTTCCTGCGCTGTTGGGTGCGGCAACTGCCCGCCCCATCGAAAAAACGGGCGCAGCAGGAGGACTGATCGAATTTTCCAGAGAAGATTTTTTATCTGCCCTCACCGCTGAAGAAAGCGTTGCCTTGACCACGGTGCGCTTTTACGGACTCCCCACTTCGGATGTGGGCACACTGGTCACTTCCCGCGGGGTGCTGACCGATGGCGAGCCGGTGTCGGTCCTGTCTTTGGACACCTTAAGCTATCAGTCTTATAAAGAAACGGCCCACCAAGTGGCGATTTTTTGGAATGCCGAGTCGGGCGAACAGGTGCTGGCAGAAGAAGGAGAAATCATCCTGACCCTGACCGCCGACACACCTTCTGCTCCAGAAGTCCCCGAAGAGCCTCCAAAACCCGAAGAAAAACCCCAGCCGATTTATGTGGACATGAACCTCCACTGGGGCGAGTACAGTGCCAAAAAGCTCTTTGACGAAGGGGTCTGGGTGGGAGAAAAGTTAGGTGCCAACCGCTATTTTTATCCCGAAAAGAAGACCACCCGCCTGGACTTTTTACTGGCGATGATTGCCACGTTAGAGGAAAACTATAACGATGTGCAAATCACCGAAACGGTCTTTGCCGACGAGTGGCAATACGCTGACTATGTGATGAAACCCGCCAAATGGGCGTATGAAAAAGGCATCTTAAGCGGTTCTTCTGACGGAAGCGCCCGCTACTTCCATCCTTACGATCCCATCACCCGTGCCGAAGCCGCAACCTTGATAAACCGCGCGCTAAAGCTGCAGGTGCCGAAAAACAGAGCGGACTTAATGTACGCCGACAGCAAAAGCATTCCCGCCTGGGCAGAAGAATCGGTCCGCGACCTGCGTGGTTACGGCATCATGAAAGGATTTGAGGATAACACGTTCCGCCCCTATTCCAACATCACCCGCGCCGAAACCGCCGAGGTTTTGGTACAACTGCGGAAACTGGTTTTAGAGGAAGACGTCCTCTCCCCCCAATTACTTTCGTAATTTTTTAAAAAAATAATTGACAAACCCCCTAATATCGTGTACAATTATTAGCGTGTCAGATATAGGGGTATAGTTCAGCTGGTAGAGCAACGGTCTCCAAAACCGTGTGTCGTGGGT
>JAZOOX010000003.1:0-4467 GCA_045655245.1 Clostridia bacterium
GTCTTTTTGGGCGTGTTTGCCTTCTTTTCGGGGCTTTATTTCTGGATGAACAACATCCTGTTCGGCACCACCGACTTTTACGGGTTCTTTAACGGGTTTTTGACCATCCTGATTATCGTCGTGCCCATCCTGACCATGCGCTCCTTCTCCGAAGAACGGAAATCCCGTTCCGACCAGTTGCTTTTGACCGCACCCGTCAGCGTATGGGACATCATCTTAGGCAAGTTCTTGGCGGCACTGACCGTCTTTGCCCTTGCCCTTGCCATCACCCTGGTTTATCCCCTGATGCTCGCCTTTATGGGCGGGTCGGTGGACTGGGGCGTACTCTTTGGGAGTTATATCGGCTATCTGATGCTGGGCATCGTCTTTATCGCCGTGGGACTCTTCGTGTCCAACCTGACCGAAAGTCAGGTGGTCGCCGTCATCGGCACCATCGGCTTACTGCTGATCTTTGTCCTCATCAACTCCCTCTCCCGCTACATCACCGTCCTAAACGCCCAAAACGGGTTTTTGGCACTGATTTACCGTGGGTTTATGACCGTACTTTCCTGGTTTGCACTGATGGCACGGTACGAATCCTTCTCCCTCGGTGTGCTGGAACTTCCCGCTATCGTATACTATTGCAGTTTCGCCGCTGTCTTCCTCTTCCTGACAGGGATGAAGATCGAACAGCGCCGCTGGAATTAAGGAGGGCTGACCATGAACCGTATTCGATTTTGGCGCCATGCCAACTTCACCCTGCTGATTGTCGGCGTTATCCTTGCCGTGCTGTTGGTCAACCTGCTGGTGGGGCAGCTCTTTGGCGGCTTGAAGCTGGATTTGACTCGGGAAGGATATTTCAGCCTTTCCGACACCACCCGCGACCTGTTAAACCGCATCGACACCCCCGTGGAAATCGCCGTTTTGTCCGAGGAATCGGCAACCGACCCGCGCCTGAACGAGCTTTTTTCCATGTACCGTGACACGGGTAAAAACCTGACCTTGACCTATGTGGACCCCGTTCGCAACCCCGCGTACGCGCAAAAACTGCCCTCCGACGTGGCAAACCGCCTGCAAAACGGCTCGGTCTGGGTCACGGCAGAAGGCCGTTATCGGGTCCTTTCGCCCAACGAACTCATTTCCTACAACAACCTGGGCGAACTGCAGTCGGTCAACGCCGAACAACGCCTGACCTCTGCCATCTCCTATGTGGTGGAGCCGACGTCGGACGTCGTTACCTTTGTCGGTGGCATTGCGACCGAGTCGATGATTTCCCTGTTTGAAAACGAAAACTATAACGTTACCTTTATGGACTCCCTTCGGGTAGGCGCCCTGGACGAAAACACCAAAGCTCTGATTTACATTGCCCCCCAAAGTGACCTTTCCGAGGAGGAAGTCACCGCCCTGGAGGCGTTTTTAAGCCGCGGCGGGCGCATTGCCTTTTTCCTGGGCAACGACAGTCCCGCAGGCAACAAAAACCTAAACGAGTTCCTGTATAAATGGAACATCCGTCCCCACCGCAATCAGGTTTTGGACCTGCAAAACTGCATCAACCAAAACCCCTATTACATCCTTGGTCTGACCGACGCTTCTTTCACCGAAGGCGCCAACAACGGCGCGGTACTGATGCTCCCTCAGGCGCAGACCTTGGGCATCCTGGAGGACCAGGCAAACAACTATGTGGACACCGAAGTTTTGGCAACCACCTGCAATACGGCAATGTCTGCCACCGCATCGGGAACGCTGAACGTCATCCTTTCCTCGAAAAAGCACTATTCCGCCGAGGTTGCGGGGAAGGTGCTGGTTTCGGGCAGTTACCTGATGCTTCACGATGACGTGATGAACGATTCTGCTTACTCCAACGGTTCGTTTATGACCAACCTGATGCGGGACCTGTTAGACCGCAAAGAATCGGTCAACATCCCCCAAAAAGTATCCAAGACCAACACCGTCACCGTGACCAATACCGCCTTTTGGGTGCTCACCGTGCTGGTGATCTTGGTCATTCCCGCGCTGATCGCTCTTTGGGGCATCGTAGCCTTTAGAAAGAGGAGATATTTATGAGTCAGAAAAAACGGCTCTTGCTGGTGGGCGGACTGGTGCTGGTTCTGGTACTGGCACTGGTTGCAGTCTATTTTTGGCCAAAGCCCACACCCCCCGTACCCGCCGTGGATAAGACGGTCAAGCTGCATCAGTTCGAGGAAACTGCCGTGACCTCGGTGGTCCTGACCCGCACCGATGCAACCCTGACCTTCCTTAAGACCGAAACGGGAAAATGGCACCTTTCGGGCAGACGGGAAGAGGAGGTTGACAGTACCTTCGTCTTTGAAACCGTTTATAACGCCGCTGTTCTTACCGCCATCGAAAAGCTGGCGGATTCTGCCGACGACTACGCCGATTACGGACTGGCAGACCCCGCCCTTTCGGTTTCGGTCTACGGCGCCGAAGGGCTGTTGTCCACCCTGCATTTCGGCAACATCACCCTGGACCGTACGGCTTACTACGCCCGTTTGGGGGATCAGCCCCAGATCTATCTGGTGGCAGAAGCGGTGGTCCGACCCTTCTTGTATACCCCTACCCAGTACCTGCGCAAAGACGTCTTTACCCTTACGTTAAAGGATGTTGACACCTTGACCCTGCGCCATCCCGACCACGGCGAAATCTGCATCGTCCGCACCGCCGATCCTCAGGAGGAAGGGCTTTTGGGCAGTTGGGAAATGACCAAGCCCTATCGGAAAGCCACCCGTGCTCAGGAGACCGAGGACTGGATCAAATCGATTCTTGCCATCGTTGCCGATGACCTGATCGAAGGCACCGCCCAAGCAGGGGAGTACGGTCTTACCGCCCCCGCAGGCGTTGTGACCTTCAAAGCCAAAGACGGCACCCTGGAACAGGCAGTCTTTTCCACCGCTCATTCCGCCCTGCGGAAGATCGGCCGCGACCGCCTCTATCTGCTGTCCGACGCAGCCCTTAAATTCCTGGATATCCAGCCCTTTGCCCTGTTAGACCCCTTCCTGTGCAAGGTGGATATTTCCACCGTCGACGCCTTTGAGTGGGACGGGCATCGGGCAACCTTAAAGGACACCTACCAGATCGACGGCAAAAAGGTGGACGAAAATGCCTTTAAAAACGCCTATCTGGAACTGATGATGATTACCGTCCTGGCACCCGCTCAGGATGCCGACCGTGCCGCACTTTCTTCTGCCCCCGTCTTTGCCTACGGGTTTACGGGGAAGGACGGCACCCGCCATACCGTCAAACTGTATGCCGTCAACGGGCAGACCTGCCTGGCGGAGGTAGACGGACGTGCAGACTACCGCGTAGACGCCGCAAAGGTCAAAACCGCGCAATCTGCTTTTAACGCACTTTTGGAGGATTAACCCATGGCTGACACTCTTGTAAAAGCACTGTCCAAAGACGGCTTGGTCCGATTTTATGCCGTCGTCACCACCGACATGGTCAATCAGGCAGTGGCATACCACCATACAACCCCCGTGGCAACCGCCGCCCTGGGCCGCGCCCTGACCGGCGCATCCATTATGGGCGCCCTGGCAAAACAACCCCACGAAAAACTGACCCTGCAGATCAAAGGGGACGGGCCTTTGGGCACCGTCTTAACCTGCGCCGACTCCCAAGGCAATACCAAAGGCTACGTCAACGAGCCGGAGGTGGATCTGCCCATCCGTGAGGACGGCAAACTGGACGTAGGCGGCGCCGTGGGCCATAACGGGTTTATCTATGTCATCCGCGACCTGGGCTTAAAGGAACCCTACGTGGGCCAAACCCCCATCGTCAGCGGCGAGATCGCCGAGGACCTGGCAACCTACTTTTTGCAGTCCGAGCAAGTGCCCTCCGCATTGGCGCTGGGCGTCACCGTCAATCCGGACGGACGGGTGGGCGGCGCAGGGGGCGTACTGGTTCAGCTTCTGCCCGGCGCAACCGACGAAACCATTACCGAACTGGAGGGTCGGATGGGCGCACTTTCCTTCCTGTCCTCCTTCATTACCGACGGCATCACCGCCGAGGAGCTGATCGCCTTCGTGGCAGGGCCGATCCCCCACGACATCCTGGAAACCCTGCACCCCGCCTATCATTGCGATTGCTCCATGGAACGGATCGAACGGGCGCTCTACAGCCTGGGCACCAAGGAACTGGACGAAATGATCGCCGCAAAGGAGCCGTTAACGGTCACCTGCCATTTCTGCGACAAGACCTATACGGTGCCGGTCGACCGCCTTTCGGAGCTGCGGAAAAGCCGGGAAGAATAAAAATTTAAAATTTTGCATTTTTTCCTTGACTTTATCATAGTTATTATGTATAATAGTAGTCGGTCCAAACGACCGACAAATGCGGGAGTGGCTCAGTGGTAGAGCGTCACCTTGCCAAGGTGAACGTCGCGAGTTCGAATCTCGTCTTCCGCTCCATACGGCGCCATAGCCAAGAGGTAAGGCAGAGGTCTGCAACACCTTCACCCCCAGTTCAAATCTG
>JAZOOX010000004.1:0-17702 GCA_045655245.1 Clostridia bacterium
CAAAAAAGAAGGCGGATGTTATGGAGAAAGAACGGGCGCACTTTATCCACGGTATTGTGGAAGAGGATGGTACCGTTACCGTACCGGGTGCTTTGCGCAATGGCGTTTCGGAAACGGTTGCAAACGCCTTGTTTGACGAGATTTCCCGCTTTGCCGAGTACGCTTTCAATAAGTCCCATGCCGCCGCATACGCCCACCTTGCCTATCAGACGGCATATTTGAAATACTATTACCCCAAGGAGTTTATGGCGGCGCTTTTAACCAGCTTTTTGGGAACTCCGTCTAAGATCGCTCGCTACGTAGGCGAATGTAAGCGCCTGGAGATTCCCGTTCTTGCGCCCCACGTTAACCGAAGCGGTGATGCCTTTATCACCTGTGACGAAGGGATCTGCTTCTCGCTGAGTGGGATTAAAAATGTAGGACGCAGTTTTTCTGCCGCCGTTTTAGAGGAACGAAAAGCCAACGGCATCTTTATCGACTTGCACGATTTTTGTACGCGTATGGATCGCACCGATTGCAACAAACGCGCTTTGGAGAGCTTGATTCGAAGCGGTGCGATGGATGGGCTTGGTGGTCATCGGGCACAATTGTTCAACGCGTTCGAGTCGATCTATGAAGGGGTTCACAGTTCGGCACGTCGCTCGCTGGAAGGACAAATGAGCTTTTTTGGCGGGGATTTGGTGTCCAACGATCGGGAAGCCATTCCTTTCTGTCCCCCTTATTCCGAAGAGCAGATTCTGGCAATGGAGAAAGAATCAACGGGCCTGTACTTTTCGGGACATCCCCTGGACAAGTTTGATGAACAGCTTGCTTTTTGCGGCGCAACCCCCACTTCCGAGTTTTCCGACTTGACCGACGGCGGCGAAGAAGGCTTGAAAAACGGGAGTGTGGTCAAGGTCGCGGGGTTAATCACGTCGATTAAAGAGAAAAAGACCAAGCGGGGGGATGTGATGGCTTTCGTTACTTTGGATGACCATTACGGTTCGGTTGAAATTTTGTTCTTCCCCAAGGTGTGGACAGCGTGCCGCCACCGTATGCGCAACGATATCCCGCTGGTTATTCAGGGAAGGCTTAGTCTGCGGGAGGATGAGCCCACCACACTGGTTGCCGATACCGTTTTAGAATTGGGCGAGGCTATACCTCAAAAACTTTATCTCAGAATATCGGCAGAACAGGAGCATACGATAGAAAGGGTCCTTGGTTTGCTGAGGGAGGCCCATGGCTCGTTACCTGTGTATTTGTATTACGAAAAAACCAAAACCACCAAACAAACCACCGAAGCGTATTGGGTAACGCTATCCCAAAAGCTGTTGAAAGAACTGAAAAACCTTTTGGGTGATACATCCGTTAAACCTGTTTAAGGAGGTAGCTGATGCGCGTCTTTATCAATCGTAGTGAAAAGGAAATGGAAAATAAAACAACCGTTCTCTCTTTGGTCAGAGAAAACGGAGCGATTTCAGCAAGTGTAAACGGAATGGCAGCTGCCTGGGAGACGGAAATCAAAGAAGGTGATCGCGTCGAATTGTTTATGCCAGGGACGCCGGAAGGTATCCGCGTGCTTCGGCGAACGTTGGTGGCGATTTTAGTTGCTGCTTTCCGTCGTGTACACCCCGATAAAAAATTGCGGATTTGCCACCCCGTCTATCGTACCCTTACGGGCGAGGTAGAAGGGGCGGAGCCTTTTGATGAAAAGGCGCTCCAATCCTTGAAAAATGAAATGGACCGTCTGATCTCCGCTGACCTGCCTTTGGAATCGGTTCCTTTAACAAAAGACGAGCGGGAAAACCAGTACCTGGAAAGCGGTTTTATGCTTTGTGAAAATGATGTTTGCTTAGAACCCGACCTGGTATACGGTCAGCGTCTGAACGGTGTTTTAATGTACATCAAGGGGATCAAGGCACCGACTACGGGGGTTATCAAAGGATACGGACTAACTTTGCAGGACGGCGGGTTTGTGCTCTCTTGCGACGGCACAAATTTGTCCAGCCCCATATTGACCCGTGCAATGCGGGAACATCGTTTGTGGGGGGACATTTTGGATGTCCACAGTGTACCCGCATTAAATCGGGTGGTTACGGCTACCGATACCCGTGATATGGTGCATATGCAGGAAAGCTTGACCGAAAAACGGATTGCCGCCTTGGCGGAAACCATCAAAATGAACCAACCGCGCGTCAAAGTGGTTTTGATTACCGGCCCGTCCTCATCAGGAAAAACAACGCTTTCATATAAATTAAACATTGCCTTGCGGGTACTTGGGTTAACGCCTATCAACATCTCGTTGGACAATTACTTTTTAGCACGGGAGCAAATTCCCCTGGATGAATTCGGAAAGCCCGCCATCGAGGAGCTGGAGGCCTTGGATTATCCGCTTTTCAATCGCCATTTAAAGAGCCTTTTGTCAGGCGAAACGGTTGAGATGCCCATTTACGATTTTACCGTTTCCCGTCCTTCGGAAGCAAAACGCTCCTTAAAGCTTTCTGACGGCCAAGTCTTGATTGTCGAGGGCATTCACGCCCTTAACGACAAGCTGACCCACTCGGTTCCCCGTAACCGAAAATTCAAAATTTACTGTTCGCCGCTGATTGACCTGAACTATGATGCATATAATTCGGTTTCGTCCAGTGATATCCGTTTGTTGCGTCGGATGGTCCGTGATAACCTCTTTCGTTCGACTGACGCAGAAGGGACCTTTGCCCATTGGGAAGGGGTACAGCGGGGGGAACGGAAAAATATCTTCCCACACACTGAATCAGCTGACGTGATTTTTAATTCGGCAATTATATATGAACCTTGTTTGATGCGCACCTATGCAAGCGACCTCTTACGCCGGGTTCCCGCCGATAGTCCGTATTATTATGAAGCACAACGTTTGCTTCGGTTGTTGGAGCGGTTTGCGCCGATGGACGATCGTTATATCCCATCAAACGCTTATATTCGCGAATTTATCGGAAACAGTTCATTCCATTACTAAGGAGGAGCGGCCATGGAACTCAAAAAATGCGGATTTTCTGCGGCGATGTGTGCCGTTGCTGTGGTTTCGGCCGCCTGCCGTGCTTTGCATAAAAATAAATAGGTTTCTATTGTAAAGCCCTTTTTGGAAGGCCCCAAACTGATGGTTACCTGTATGGAACAAAGGGAGGGGTTTTGCAGCTATATCAAGCGTGCGGAAAATGGCGCCTTAATACGTGCCGAGGCAAGTTTGGGCGAATCAGCGGGAGTAGATCTTTCCTTCGATAAAAGCCTTCAAGAGGAAGGAGGTATCCCCGTTCCCAAAGAACTGCTATCCTGCTTGCTGACCGCAATTGTGACCGAATCCAAAAAGACACCGATCCGTATTTGTCTCTCTGCCGAAGGGACTCCTGGTTTTTCGGATTTTGACCTTCCGTGCTGTGCTTCGCCAAAGAAGACGGTCGCCGTTTTATTAGGGGAGGTGGACGGAAAGACCGCGGATATTATCAAAACCAAGTATGGGGAGGAAAATGTCAAAACGGCAAAAAACGGTCTGATCCCCGTGGCTGAATTAATTCGTTCTGCCGCTGTGAACGTACTGTTTTCAGGTCCTTTAAGAGAAGTGGCAACCTTTCTCGGCATACCGATAAGAGAAACGAGCCATCTGTTAGGGCTTTTTCCAAACGGCACGGACGGATTCATACTGGCGTCGTCACCCGATTTGCTGGATGCAGTTCGTAACCGCGAAACCTTGCTCGCCCTTCAACAACTTTCTCAACAAGAAATTAAAGCAGGTATCCTGATCACCCAACAGTAGGGCAGGATACCTGCTTTTTTAAAACATCATTTCAAGCACATCTCTTACAGCTCGTCCGTGGGAACCGCCGATTCCGACGGTATGGGAAGCCGTTTCCTTAACACTTTCTGCGGCATCACTTACAACAAAGGAGTGGGGCGTGATGGCAAACATGCTGATGTCATTCTCGTTGTCTCCCAAGGTGATGATTCGGTCTTTTTGGATATTCAGTACTTCGGCAACTTTCAAAACAGAAATCCCTTTACATGTGTTTTTGTCCGAGAGCTCTAAGTACCATTGCCCTCCTTGGGCAATGGTGAACGCGTCTGCGCTCGGTGCCGAAAATACAATGTCACGGACTTTTTCCATATCTTCGGGGACGACACCGAAAACCAGTTTCGTCCAAGTTCCTTTTGCTTCTTCCCAGGGAACAAAGGGGTAGGGAAGGTGTTCGGAGCGGATATGATGCTGAATCGAGGAGTTATCATCAATGAAGTAAATGGTGCGGTCATTGAAAATTTCAAATCCCAGTCCGTCAAACCGACTCATAACGTAATCATACATTTCCTCGGATTTTTTCTTATCCAAGGCTGAAACATAGGGGAAAGTGTCGGTTTTAGGATCATAAATCAGAGCGCCGTTTCCTGCAATCACCGGAGCGTTTATTTCCAATTCGCGATACCACGGTTCTAATGCAAACAGGCATCTTCCGCTGGCAAAGGTGAAATATCCGCCTTCCTCCATAAACTCTTTTATCGCAGTTTTGTTCTCCTGTGAAAGGGTATACTCTGGATTTGACAGGAGTGTCCCGTCTACATCAGAAACAAAGAGCCAGCCTTCATATTTACCCATTTTCTTTTCTCCTTTTTATCTGGTTGGTCATATGCCCGATGACTTCGGCAATGGCGGATCCGCTATCCCCACGGGTCGCTGTCACAAACTGGGCCGCCTTCTTCGCCCCATCGGTAGCGTTGGCAACGGCAAAAGAAACGCCACCGTATTTTAGAAGAGTAATATCGTTTTCGTTATCGCCCACCGTAATGAGTTTTTCTTTCGAACAATTGAATAAGGAACACAATAACCCCAACTGGCAGGCCTTTGTTACTCCAATGTCGGTAATTTCATAGAATTCGGGTGTGCTTTGGGCAAACTGGAATTGATTGAAATACGGTTTTTGGGCCAACGCTTCTTTTAACGCTGTCATTTTATCAGACTCTACTGCCAGCAGTATCTTGCAAAAATGAGCGTATGTATCGGTGCGGAGCGGCGTGATTTTTTGTCGTTCATAATGCCGTAACAACGAAGGGTTTTCACGAAGAGAGTAAATGGCATCCTTGCTGTATCCCGCAACGCCACAGTAAGGGATCGTGTCAAGAATATCTGTAATCAAAGGCTCGATTGCAGGACCTAATTCTTTTAATGAAAGAAATTCGTTTTTTTTCGGCAGATAAACACACGCCCCGTTGTTATAAATAACAGGGGTGTCTAAATCCAGCTCACGGTACACTTTTAAAGTGCTCTCCAAATATCGGCCGCTTGCCAGCACAAATACGCCCCCTGCATCGCGCCAGTTTTTGATTGCTTCCTTGCTTTCGTTTGTCGGACACATCGTTCCGTTTTGGAGTAAAGTTCCGTCAATGTCTGAAACAATAGTCCAACCGCTTAATAAACCCATTTTATTCCTCACCCACCAAATGGTTTCGTACCGTTTCAATTGCTTCTGCAACAGCCCCGCCGATTGCCCCGCTGGAGCGGGTGGAGAACTTGGCGGCTTTTTTTGCATACTCGGTAGCGTTGCTCACCGCAAAAGAAAATTCGGTGAGAGAAAGCATTTTTACATCGTTTTCGTTATCGCCGATGGTAATCAGCTTGTCAAAAGAAAACCCCAGTTGTTGAACCACGTGGGCAACAGCCTTTCCTTTCGAAGCGGTTAGTTTAGAGGCTTCGTAGAAAAAAGGCGCACTTTGCGCAAAAAAGAAATCGTTCGCAAAAGGAGATTGCATCATGAAACTGCGGAAAGAATCCATCAGCGGCGGGTCGATGGCAAACAAAATCTTGCTCCAGGGCTTGGGAACGGTTTTTAAGGTCTCGTTCAAAAGGGGAAGACTCTCCCGCGCAATATGTTCCGTTACCATCTGATTGTGACGCAGGAAAAAAACGTCCTTTTCCCCGTATATTTCAACGCCTGCCTGAGGATAATTTTCCAAAACATATTCAACAAGAGAAGCGGCATTGTCTTCTAAGAAATCGGTGTAAGTCAGGCGATCGGTTGTAAAGTCCCGTACCACCGTACCGTTATTTGCTACAATAGGCGTATGAAGTCCTAAACGGTCATAAAATTGCTTGGCACTTCCGGTAGAACGTCCCGTTGCTAAGACAAAAGTGCCTCCGTCTTTTGTAAAACCGGAAACGGCTTCAATGTCCTTTTCGTTTAAGATGCACTCGTTACCAATCAACGTTCCGTCAATATCCGAAACCATGATCCAACCGTCAAAAATCCCCATAAATCTCATCCTTTCTACAAAAATGAATTATACCATGGGAACCGTGTAATGTCAATTTCAGTTTAAAATGAGATTGACAAAAAAAGAAAAAGGCGGTATACTGTTACCATTGATTTTTGGCGCAATTCGGAAAGGAAGAAATGAAATGTACACAGCAGACGAACTGCAAACCAATCAAAACGGTGAACTGTTAATTGGAGGGGTTGTTGCAACCGAACTGGCAAAAACTTACGGTACACCGCTGTATGTGATGGACGAAGATAAAATCAGGGCCGCATGCCGTACCTATCGTGATGCGATTGCTAAGTATTATGACGGAAACGGTCTGGTCCTTTATGCAAGCAAAGCGTTTTGCTGTAAGCAGATGTGCCGCATCGCCAAGGAAGAGGGGCTGGGCATCGATGTTGTGTCAGGTGGAGAACTTTACACGGCAATTTCCAGCGGTTTCCCGTTGGAACGCGTTTATTTTCACGGGAATAATAAATCGGATGACGAGTTGATGATGGCAGTCGAACACAAAATCGGTTGTGTCATCGTTGACAATGAAGAAGAGTTGCTGGTTTTAAACAAGATTTGCGAACAAAAAAACGAGAAGATGCGCGTGATGTTCCGTGTCAAACCCGGTGTCGAGGCACATACCCACGAGTTTATTAAAACGGGTCAACTGGACTCCAAGTTCGGTGTCGCATTAGAAACCGGCGAAGCGTTCGAACTGCTGAAAAAGGCGTTTTCATTACCGTATATTGAGGTGGTTGGCATCCATTGCCACATCGGTTCTCAGATTTTTGATCTGTCGCCCTTCGAACTGGCGGCAGAACGGATGATGGGCTTGATTATACGTGTCAAAAAAGAACTGGGTCAAACCTTACCCCAGTTAAACTTGGGTGGCGGGTTTGGTATCCGTTACGAAGAAACGGATGACCCGATTCCGTATGAGTCGTACATTGAATCTGTTTCTAAGGTAATTAAAAAGCAGTGTTGCGAACATCAAATTCCGTTACCGTATATTTTAATGGAACCCGGCCGTTCAATTGTCGGTCCTGCCGGCTACACCCTTTACACCGTTGGAGCGATTAAAGAGATTCCCGAAATCAGAACCTACCTTTCGGTAGACGGTGGCATGAGTGATAATCCGAGATATATTTTATACGGTGCTCGTTATCAGGCGGTCATTGCTAATCGTGCTAATAAACCAAAAACAAAGGTTTATACCATTTCGGGCAAATGTTGCGAGTCGGGGGATATCATCTGTGATGATGTTTCGCTGCAGGAAGCCGAGCGGGGGGATTGTCTCTGCGTATTGGCAACGGGAGCATACAACTACTCCATGTCCAGCAACTATAACAGAATCAAAAAGCCTGCGGTTGTAATGGTCCGAGAGGGGAAGCATTACCTTGCTGTAAAGCCCGAGTCATTCGAGGACCTGGTACGAAACGATATATAAAACAACAGTTTATCTAAAGGGGTGCGCGTAAAGGTGCACCCCTTTACTTTTGGAATAAAAAATTCAGAAAGATATTGACAAGAAATTTTGCTTGTGTTATGATAAACTTAATGTTGTGAAGAGTTATTAATAATAAAGGCGAATAACTTTACATTACAACTAACTCATGTAACCCGGTGGTTGTGTGTTGGGGCCGCGTCCCATCGATTTGCATCTAAAAGCATTGAGGAAACTGGGCGTTTCCATCGATGATTCTTACGGCTCTTTAGAATGCAAAGCAAAGGTGCTGCGCGGAAATATCGTTTGTCTGGATTTTCCCAGCGTGGGCGCAACGGAAAATGCGATGCTCGCGGCTGTGAAGGCGCAAGGCTTTACAGAAATTTATAACGCCGCACGGGAACCCGAGATTTATGATTTGCAGTGCTTTTTAAACAAAATGGGTGCAAAGGTTTCGGGCGCAGGGAGTAGCGTTATTCGGGTCGAGGGTGTTCCTGAATTGCAGGGGACAGAGTATTCAGTGATGTCCGATCGTATTGTTGCGGCAACTTACCTTTGCATTGCGGCGATGACCGATGGTGACATCCGTGTTACGAATCTGCCGGATTTTCCGTGCATGGAATCGGTGTTCTCGGTTTTGGCAGATATCGGATGCCGTGCCGAACAGGCGGGGGACAGTTCCACGTTATATTGCCCCAAACGCTTACGACCGTTAGACATTCTTCGTACAATGCCTTATCCCGGTTTTCCAACCGATGCCCAGGCACCGGTTTTTACACTTTTAACGGTGGCTGACGGAACCAGTACGGTGCTTGAAAACATTTTTGAAAATCGGTTTAAACATGCCGAAGAACTTCGAAGAATGGGTGCTGATATTGTTATTAACGGCAGGATGGCAGTGATCCGAGGTGTTTCATCTCTACACGGTGCGCAGGTGACTTGTCCCGATTTACGCGGGGCTGCGGCTCTGTTCATTGCGGCTTTGGGCGCCGAAGGAGAAAGTGTTTTGGATGATATCTATCATTTGGACCGCGGATACGAGCGGATCGACTGTGCGCTGAATGCTATCGGTGCAAAAAGCAAACGAATAGATTAGGAGTAGGAAATGAGCAATCAGAGAAGGGCGCAACTTGCCGGAAAAACAGCTCGAATAAGAAAAAGAAAAAAGAGGATTATGTCCGCTGTTCTTTTTTTCGTATTGTTTGCGGCGATCTTATCTTCATTGCTCTTTGTACCGTTTTTTAATATCACTTCCGTCTCCTGTAACGGAACTGCGGTTTTGGATCAGCAAACCGTGATTGATGCGTCGGGGGTTGTTTTAGGCGTAAATATTTTCAGAATCCCCGTTAACCGAATTGAAGAGAACATCGAAAAGACGCTTCCCTACGTTGCGGATGTGACGGTACGTCGTTCCTTTCCCGCTTCGGTACAGTTAAATGTGGTGGAACGGATTCCCGTTGCATATGTTCAAAACGGGGCTTCTTATCTTGTAATTGATGAAAAGGGCGTTGCTCTTGAAATCACCGATTCATTAAATACCCGCGGAACATTACCTTTAGTTCCTGAGTTGAAATTGAATAAGGAAAAGGAATTATCCCTGGGAAAAGTGATCGAAGTCACCGATGACTATCGACTGAAAGAACTGCTCGACTGCATTTCAAGCATTGCCGAAAAAAGCAATTTAAAGGGTCGTGTTACCCAACTGGTGGTCAATGACCTGATGCAGTATGAACTGACGGTTGAAGATCGTATTTTAGCGATTATTCCCGTTGATAGTGATTTGGATTATCAGCTCGATTTTATGTTAGCCGCTTTAGCACAACAAAGCCCCACAATCGAGGGCGAGATTGACCTGACGATTGAAGGGAAAGCCGCTTTTCGTCCTAAGACTCAGGAAATCGTGAATACAAATCACGGAGACGACACGGAAACGACTGAAGAACCGAATGCAGAAACCCCTGAATCGGAAGAGGGACCGGAAGATGTTCAAGAGTAATAAAAAAGTCAAATATGTAGTTGCTGCTGTCTGTCTGGTATTCAGTTTTTTAATTGCATTGCAATTGAAAAGTGTTCGCTTTAACGTGGATAACGGAATTGCAAAAGGTGAACGGACAGAGTGGTTAGAAGAACAGCTTACATTGGAAAAACAGAAAAGCGAAAGCCTTGCGGCACAAATCGTTGAGTATAAAGAAGACTTAAAACTAATCGAGGATGAGTCGGTCGAGACAGAAGGTTATTTGAAAGTCTTAACCAAACGCCTGGAGCGTGCAGAAATGTTGGGCGGTCTAACTGATGTGAGCGGCTCCGGCGTTGAAGTAATCATCGAAGACAGTACTTCCCGGGTGGATAACACCAATGCGGGAGCGTACCTCATTCATGACCTTGATTTACTTCGTGTCATTAACGAGTTGCGCGATGCAGGGGCGGAGGCGATTGACTTAAACGGCGAACGGATTTTAGCTACCAGTGAAATTCGCTGTGCAGGATCAACTTTGAGTGTGAATAATGCCCGTTATTCACAACCATACGTAATCCACGCCATCGGTGATCCGGAAACAATGAAAAACGCTCTGGGAATGCGTAACGGGGTTGCGGATGTATTATCCCTTTACGGGATCAAGACAACCATCACGCCGAAGGAAAATCTGGTCATCAGAGCGTATGATGGTGAGTTTCAATTCAAGTATGCTACAATGATCACCAACGGGGAGGGCGCAGAATGATTTTATTGATTTTTTCCGTTGTGGTCGGCGCGGTTTTTGGTTTTTTGGTGCCGGTTCATATCAGTCCTGAGTACACCCCCTATGTAGCAGTCGCCATTCTGGCGGCAATCGATTCTGTTTTCGGCGGGATTGCCGCTAACTATCAAAAGATGTTTAACATCCAGGTTTTCCTAAGTGGTTTTCTTTGCAACGCCTGTCTGGCAGGCCTGTTTACCGCTTTCGGAAATCTTCTTGACGTAGATTTGTATCTGGCGGCCGTGGTCGTTTTCGGCACGAGGTTGTTCCAAAACTTGGCGACTATCCGTCGGTATATGATAAATGATTGGGTAACAAAACGTGAGAGGAAGAGTGAACAAAATGTTGGACTTTAACACAAAACAACATCCCAGTGCCGTCATTAAAGTGGTCGGTTGCGGTGGCGGCGGCGGTAACGCCGTGAACAGAATGGTCGCATCCGGCGTAAAATATGTCGAATTTATCGCGTTAAACACCGATATTTCGGCACTTCAACTGTCAAAAGCCAATACCAAGATGCAGATTGGTGAAAAAATCACCCGCGGACTGGGATCGGGCGGTAATTCCGAAGTCGGTAAAAAATCCGCCGAGGAGAGTGTTGATGAAATTCGTGCACTGCTCCAGGGCGCTGATATGGTCTTTGTTACCGCAGGTATGGGCGGCGGTACCGGTACCGGTTCTGCTCCTGTTGTTGCGGGTGTCGCAAAAGAAATGGGCATTTTGACGGTCGGTATTGTTACGAAGCCTTTCAAGTTTGAAGGTAGAAAACGTTTGGCTCAGGCCGAAGACGGTATCCGTGCTTTAAAAGAAAGTGTAGATACTTTGGTTGTTGTTCCCAATGACCGCCTTTTACAGATTTCTTCTGCTAAGACAAGCATGTTAGAAGCCTTTTCCATGGCGGATGATGTTCTCCGTCAGGGTGTTCAGGGTATCTCTGACTTGATTCAGATTACCGGTGAACCCAACGTGGATTTTGCAGACGTGAAGTCGATTATGAAAGAAGCAGGCCTTGCACACATGGGTATTGGTCGTGCCCGCGGTGAAAACCGTGCAATCGAAGCGGTTAACGCTGCTATCAAGAGCCCGATTCTGGAGACTTCCATTGACGGCGCAAAGGGCGTTTTAATCAACTTTACCGGTGCAGATATGGGCTTGTTCGAAATCAACGAAGCCGCTGATCTGGTGATGCAACTGGCCGACCCTGACGCCAATATCATCTTCGGTGCCGTAACCGATCCCAATATGGGTGACGAAATTAAGATTACAGTTATTGCTACCGGCTTTGACGGCAAGGTTCATCAGCCTGTTACTACTTTTGACACCATTGAATCGGACAACTTTGATATTCCTGATTTTATGAAGAGATAATAAGAGTTTACATAACGGAGGTATAAGTATGTTAGATTTCGAAGCAACTAAAAAGGAACAAAAGTGGATTGCCGACATGAAGGTTGTCGGTTGCGGTGGCGGTGGCGGTAACGCTGTCAATCGCATGATCGATTTAGGTTTAAAGCACGTGGATTTTGTAGCAGTAAATACCGACTGCTCCGTTCTTGCGTTTTCCAAGGCTCCTCGCAAAATTCAGATCGGTGAGCGCCTGACCCGTGGCCTGGGTGCCGGTGGTAACCCCCAGGTTGGTCAGCGTGCCGCTGAAGAGAGCTACGATGATATCAGCGAGCTGTTAAAGGGTTCGGATATGGTCTTTGTTACCGCAGGTATGGGCGGCGGCACCGGCACCGGCTCTGCCCCTGTTGTTGCAAAGATGGCAAAAGAAATGGGCATCTTAACGGTTGGTGTTGTAACCAAGCCCTTCTCTTTCGAAGGCCGTGCCCGTATGAAACAGGCCGAGCAGGGGATCGAAGCACTGCGCGACAATGTTGATACTTTGGTTGTTATTCCTAACAACAAATTGTTGCAGATCGCAGACAGAAATACCAGCATGGTAGAAGCTTTTGCAATGGCTGATGATGTTCTGCGCCAAGCCGTCCAGGGTATCTCTGACTTGATTCAGTTGCCCGGTTTGGTCAACTTGGACTTTGCCGACGTTAAGGCAGTTATGAAGGATGCAGGCTATGCACATATGGGTGTCGGTCGCGGCAAGGGCGAAAACCGCGCTGAGGTAGCTGTTAAAGCTGCTATTGAAAGTCCGTTACTGGAAACTTCTATTAACGGTGCCCGTGGCGTTTTGATCAACATCACCGGTGGCAGCGATTTGGGTCTGTTCGAAATCAATACTGCTGCAGAGTTGATTGCCGATGCCGTAGACGACGAAGCAACCATTATGTTCGGTGCTGTCATTGATGAAAATATGAAGGATGAAATTTCGATTACTGTTATTGCCACCGGCTTTGACAGTTATGGCGGTCTGCGTCACAAAAAGACTTCTTACTTTGACACTTCTGCATTAGAACCCTTACCCGCAATCGAAGAAGAAGGGGATGGTGATACCGAGATTCCTGCATTCATTAAGGCGAGTCTCGAGTAATTTTCCGTTTGCATCCGTAAGCGAGCAGCAGGGCAAGGGAAAAGACGGTCAGCGTCGGCGTTTGATTAATGCGCAACGGGACCGTGGCTGCGGTTTCGATACTGAACGGGAATAAAATAAAATAAAGATAGGTCAGGGTGGCAGAAATGCCACCCTGAATTATTTTACCTATCAGATACGGGAAAACGGGAAGTCTGCAGGGGGTGAAAAACATGGAAACCTGCATGAACACGGACAACCCGCCAAATCCCAGAAGGAAAGATAAAATCGGAAATAAGTATAGATCGGCTTCTTTGGTGGCGTAAATCAATCCTGTGGTCATTTCGATGCAACCGATGATAAGACTGTTTTGGGGTAATCCGAAGCAGATAAGGGTCTGAATGATTGCACCAAAAAAGATGACCAATCCGCAAATTTGCAAAACCAGCGTAACGGATTCGGAGACCGCATCCGTAAACACAACGGAAAAGGATCGTCTTGTTTTGTTATATTGAACTGTTTCGTATGCAGAGGGAAGGGGGAGGAAGGTGCGAAGCAAGAGGGTGGCGAAAATCGCCGAAAGAATATGGATTCCCCAGAGTATTCTTCCGACTTCTGCATTTTTCAGTAATGTGGTTCCTAAAGTACCGACGATAAACAGCGGTCCCGCGTTATTGCAAAGAACGGAACCGATAACCGCTTGACGTTTGGTGCAACGGTTGGTGGAATAAAGTTCAGCACTGATTCTTGCCCCTGACGGAAATCCGCAGACGCATCCCAATAAGAAACATCCCGCAAAATCAGCAGGAAGTCGGAATATCGTTTGAAATGGTTTTCCCACAAACTTGCCGATGACTTCACAGACTTTGTATTCCAGCAGTATTTTAGAACAAACAAAAAAGGGAAACAACGAAGGAATGATAGAAGTGATACAAACGGAAACGGTGTTTGCCGTTACAGGGATCACTGTTTCGGAAAACAATATCAAGCCGGCAACCACGGCAATTAAACCGAAAGGAAGCATTGCCCTTGTAAAGTGTTTCATCTTTCCACCTCCCGATTGATGTATATTCATTGATTTTGTTACACTTGCATAAATTAGAATACCAAATGATTAGGAGAGACAAGATGGGCTTAAAAGAGAGAATCGGCGCGGCGTTGGAATTGCCCAGTGAACTGGTTGAAGATGTGGCAAAAGTCACCGTTGTCGGAAAAAGAGAAGTCAGCATAGAAAACTATAAAGGAATTATTGAATATTCCTCCGAACGGGTTCGGATTGGCTGTACGGGGTATCAGGTAAATGTAGTCGGAGACGGACTGGAATTAAAGGTCGCAACGGGTGAGGTTTTGTATATTTCGGGAACGGTAAAAACGATGGAATGGTTGTTTTAGTGGAGGGGAAATGACAATTTTGCGGCTCTTGCGATATTTGTTCGGGACAGTGAAGATCTCTGTTACCGGCAGAAACGTTGAGCGGTTTATTAATATCTGTATGCGCCGCGGGATACTCTTGTGGGACATCAAGCGGGTACGTATTAACTGTTCGGAAATGAAAATCAGTGTTGAGGGGTTTCGCTCCATTCGCGAAGTGGCAAAAAAATCGGGTTGTTCGGTCCGAATCGTGGGGAAGTACGGTGTCCCGTTTTCCAGAGCGAGACGTCGTAAACGGGTGGGTCTTTTGGTCGGTGCTTCGCTTTTTGCGGTGCTGATCTTTGTAATGACCTCTTTTGTTTGGGATATCGAAGTGGTTGGGAACGAACGCGTATCTGATGAGACTATTAAAGAATCACTGAAATTATGCGGTATTTCGGAGGGCGTCTGGCGTTATGGCAAGGACTTGACTGCAATCCAGAACAAGGTTCTGTTACAACAACCCGAGCTGTCCTGGCTGGCTTTGAATTCAAAAGGCAGTAAGATGCAGGTGGATGTTGCCGAAAAGATTCCCGCTCCCGAAATTGTTGACCGCACTTCGCCCGCTAATCTGATTGCGGCAAAAGACGGGATGATAGAGACAATCATAACAACGAACGGTGTTGCGGTTGTTAAGGCTGGAGATACGGTTAAAAAAGGGGATCTTTTAATCAGCGGTGTCAATAACAGTGAGGCAAACGGCGTTCGTTACAGCCATGCGATGGGTTCTGTCCGTGCAAAGACATGGGACGTTTTTACCCAAAAGGTTCTTAGCGAAAAAACCACTTTTCAAAAAACGGGACGCAAGACCAACCGTTATACCCTTAAAATTTTAAATTTTGAAATAAATTTGTTCAAAAAGGGTAGCATTCCTTATACAGAATATGATACAATAAATGATGTGAAAGAATGTCGTCTGACAGAACACTATTATCTGCCTTTTTCCTTGTCGGTTCAAACCTTTGTGGAGCTGACACCGGTTACCGAAACAAGACCGCTGGAAACAGCAAAAGAAGAGGTCTTAACCGCATTGGAAGAAAATCAAAGTGACTACCTTTTTAGGCGTGTAAACTGGGAACCGGCAAACGAAAATGAAGGCGTTTTAACGGTTGTTTATGAAAAAATCGAGGAGATTGCCGAATTGCAACCAATCCCTCAAGGAGGAACATGATCCGTGGAAAAAACGATGTCGATCAACAGCACCGAGCAGGTTTTGTGCATTTTCGGCAGTTATGACGAACACGCAAAGTTGATTGAAAACGCATTTGACGTAAAACTTTTGAATCGCGATACAGAGATTCGCCTGATTGGAGATACCCCTAATGTAAAGCGCGCCGAGAAGGTCATTCACGGCATTTTGGCTTTGTTAGAGCGTGGGGAAGGGGTCCAGGCACAAAACGTGAACTACCTGATTTCGTTGGTACAATCAGGGGAGGAAGAACAACTTGCCAATTTTGGAAGCGACTGCATCCTGATCACCTCCAAAGGGCGGCCGATCAAAGCAAAGACCATCGGCCAGCAGAAGTATATGGATGCCATCAGTAAAAACACCATTGTTTTTGGCATCGGTCCTGCGGGAACCGGCAAGACTTATCTTGCCGTTGCCGCTGCTGTTGCTGCTTTAAGAAAGAAAACGGTCAGCCGGATTATTCTGACGCGTCCTGCGGTAGAGGCAGGCGAAAAACTGGGCTTTTTGCCCGGTGATTTACAAAACAAGGTCGATCCCTATCTGCGTCCTTTGTACGATGCACTTTACGAAATGATGGGAGCAGATACTTTCCAGTCCTGCTTAGAGAAGGGGATTGTAGAAGTCGCGCCTCTTGCTTATATGCGCGGTCGTACGCTGGATGAAAGTTTTATCATTTTAGACGAAGCGCAAAACACTTCAGAAGAGCAGATGAAAATGTTTTTGACCCGTTTGGGTTTCAATTCCAAAGTCATTGTAACGGGCGACATTACCCAGGTGGACTTGCCCGACGGAAAACGCTCTGGATTGCGCTCTATCGTTCCGATTTTAAGCGGAGTTGAGGATATTGCTTTTGCTTATTTGGACCACCGCGACGTTGTTCGCCATCAATTGGTACAGCGTATTATCTCTGCTTATGAACGATATGAAAAGAAAAAGGCACAGAGGAAAAGAGGGTAAAAATGCAACTGGATTTGTACTTTGATAATCAACAGGACAAAGTGGATGCCGTTCATGAATTAGACAAACTGATCGAGTCGGTTTTGACTACTGCTTTGAATGCCGAGGCGCCTGACGGGCATTATGAAATCAGCGTTGTTTATGTGGATAATACCGAAATCCGTGAGTTAAATAAAACCTATCGCAATATCGATTCGTCAACGGATGTACTTTCCTTTCCCATGTTGGACTTTGAAACCCCGGGCGATATCCCCGATGAGACCAACGAGCTGGATGATACGGTTGCACTGGGAGATATCGTTCTTTCATTGGAGCAGGCTGCTTTGCAAGCGGAGGAGTACGGTCACAGTTTTACCCGTGAGGTTGCTTTCCTTACTGTGCATTCTTTGTTGCATTTGTTAGGGTATGATCATATGGAAGAGGATGAGCGCAAAGTAATGCGCACGAAAGAAGAAACCTTGTTGTCCCGTATGAACATTACGCGGGATCATTAACTTGAAGCTGTTTAAGGAGTAGGATTATGGAAAGAAATAAGACTCGTTCGGGATTTATCAGTTTAATCGGAAAGCCAAATGTGGGGAAATCGACTCTTTTGAATGCTCTTTTGGGGGAAAAGATTGCCATCGTTTCCAATAAGCCCCAGACCACCAGAAGTAATTTGGTCGGTATTCTGACCGAAAAGGATACCCAGATGATTTTTTTGGATACTCCCGGTATCCACAATCCCAAGACCAAGTTGGGGGAATGCATGGTCGAGGCGGCATTCGGTTCTTTGGTGGAGTCGGATTTGATCCTGTTGCTGGTCGAGCCCACAACGCCCTTACAAATGGTTAAACAAGATATTTTGGATCAATTGGACAAGATTCAAACGCCCGTCTTCTTGATCATCAATAAAATTGACACCGTTGCAAAAGAACCGTTGCTGGAATTAATGTCTTCCTATAGCAAGGCGTTCCCCTTTACAGAAATTATACCGATTTCTGCGCAGGAAAGAGATGGTTTGGAAGAGCTGAAAGGACTGATTCACAATGTTTTGGAGGAGGGACCTTTTTATTATCCCGATGACCAGATTGCCGATGTTCCCGAACGGCAGATTGTGGCGGAAATCATTCGCGAAAAGGCACTTTGGTTGCTTGATCACGAAATCCCCCACGGAATTGCGGTCAGTATCGAGCGGATGAAAGAGGATGAATCCCGCGGGGTGATGCATGTCGCCGCTGAAATATACTGCGAAAAAGAAAGCCACAAAGG
>JAZOOX010000005.1:0-2903 GCA_045655245.1 Clostridia bacterium
GGGTACCGAAAGGCAAAGCCTTTGGGTCGCCCAGCAGGGCAAACGCAAAGCGGTTGCATCCTGTCATCCCGACCAGAAAAAGCGACAGTAATCGACAGATTGCTGTCGCTTTTTCAGCTAAATTCGCGTTCCGCGGGCTAAATTGAACAAGTTCAGCTAAATTGCCTGCGGTAGCTAAATTGACCTTTGGTCAGCTAATGGCGAATTTAATTTAGCTGTTTCGCAAGAAACAATTTAGCTATTGCGAAGCAAGAATTTCGCTTTGCAATTTATTGCAAAACTTAGCTAATACGACTTTTATGATTGTTGAACCCCTTGATTTTATGGCATTTTTGAGTAAATCCTATAAGAACACTTTCACCCAAAAAGAGAGTACCCCACAGGGGTGGTCTCTTTTTAAATTTTGCTATTGCAATACTTTCCTTTTATGATATAATGTTCTTAAGCATTGTTACGAAAGGAAGATTTTATGAAAGCAATCATAAACGGCAAACTGGTTTTTCCGGACAGGATTTGTGACGGCGTTCTGTTGATGGACAACGGAAAGATCGTTGACAGCGGCGAGCACGTTGCCGTTCCCGAAAACGCAGAAGTCATCGATGCAAAGGGTCTATATGTAGGCCCCGGTCTTTTGGACCAGCATCTTCACGGGTATAGTTCCTGCGGGGACCGCATCGACGTTCTTAACGATACCAAACGGGTTGCCGAACTACATTTAAAACACGGTACTACCACCATGACCCCTTCAACGGCATACTCCTCCACGAAAGAGGAGTTTCTGAAGGTGGTTAACCAGTGCATCGAACTGACCAACGACCCCAACTCCACCGTTGCGGGGATCCATTTCGAAGGTCCGTTTATCAATGCTTCCAAGGGTGCAAACTCCCACCTTGCCTGGGAGTACTCGGACGAAGTCTGCGAAATGATTTTCGAGGCGGCAAAAGACTACGTTCTGCACTGCACTTACGCACCTGAAATGCCCTGGGCAGAGCGGGTAGAGGACTACCTGCAACGCTACGGCGTGGTTGCTGACGTGGGTCATACCACCACCGATGCCGAGAACTTCCATCGTGCCGTTAAAAAGGGTGCCAAGATCGTCACGCACTTGTTTGATGCGATGGGCAACTCCAAAGGCGTTGACGAAGCGGCAATGACAACAGGCGACCCCCAAAACTGCGTATCCGACATTGCCCTTTCCATTCCCGACCTGTATTACGAGCTGATCTGCGATTCCAGAGGGATCCACGTTACCGAGGTTTCTCAGCGAATGGCACTCCGTTGCGCAGGGGAGGATCACATCATCCTCATTTCCGACTGTACGGGCAGAGCAACCGTTTTAAACCGTGCCGACTACCCGCCTGAGGATCCGAGAAGCGCCGAAGACCTGAACTTTAACATGCTGGGTCAGCTCTCGGGCAGCTCGCTGACTACTGCGATGAGTGCCAAGAACTTTAAAAAAGCAACAGGCGCCGATGTTCGGGTCGTCTTTAAGTGTGCGTCCACCAACTCCGCAAAGGCGTTGGGACTGTTTGACCGTGTAGGGTCTATTGATGCAGGAAAAGACGCAAACGTGATTTTCGTTGACGAAGATTTTGCGGTCAAAGACGTCTATTTCCTTGGCGAAAAGGTAGCGGATATAAGATAACAAAAAGCACCCTTCGGGTGCTTTTTTTATTGCCCGATCCCGGGATGGTCGTCGGTGGCGGGGTTGTCGATGAGTTTGCCCGTCTCGCTAAAGCGGGAGCCGTGGCAGGGGCAATCCCAGGAGTGTTCGGCAGGGTTATACTTCAGCGCGCAACCCAGATGGGGACAGCGGGGGGCGGTGGGGGTGAGCAGTCCCACCGTCGAGTCAAAGGCGTTGACCGCCAGTTGGGGATGCAGAATACTGCGGGAGGGGGAGAACAGCTTTTGATAAGGCGTCTCTTTGCCCGTAATAAGGTCGCAAAGAAGCTGGGCGGCGACCATGGCGTTGGTCATTCCCCACTTGTTAAAGCCGGTTGCAACGAAAATATGGGGGGTAGAGCGGGCGTACTGCCCGATATAGGGCACGCCGTCCAGAGTCATACAGTCCTGGGTCGCCCATTGTGCCGCAATTGCGGCGTTTGGGTAATGTTTCTTTGCAAACGCTTCAAGCTCCTGCCAGCAACCCCCTTTCTTACCTGTGCGGTGGCCGCCTCCGCCCAGAAGCAACAGGTCGCCGTAACTGCGGAAGGAAAGGCCGGTATCTGCTTCGTCCACGTACATCCCTTTGATGGGGGTCGCGCCTTTCAGGGCAAGGACGTAGGAACGGTGCTGGTAAAGCTTTAAAAAGTATCCGCCGTGCTTGTTCAGGATGGGGAAATGGGTGGCAATTACCAGCTTTTTAAACGTAATCACCCCGTGGTTGGTGACCGCCTTGTGGGGGGAAATCCCTCTGACCTTGGTGTTTTCGAATACGGGCAGGTCTTTTGCAAGGGCGTACAAAAATTTAAGAGGGTGAAACTGTGCCTGACCCTTTACCTCTACGGCGCCCGCAACGGGGAAGGGCAGTTCACCTGCTTCTGAATAGGCGGCGTCAACGCCCAGGCGGTTGAGGGCGGCGACCTCCTTCTCGATTTTTTGGGGGTCCCGGAGGGAGTAAACATAAGAATCCCGTTTTTCATAGTCACAATCCAGGTCTTGGCAGAGCCGTGCATAGGCTTCTCCGCTCCGGCGTTGTGCGTCCAGATAAAGCCGTGCTCGGTCCTCACCGAATTTTTCCATCAAACGGTGATAGATCAAGCCGTGGCCCAGCGTGATTTTGGCGGTGGTGCACCCGGTCACGCCGCGGCAGATCCTGTCCGCTTCGACCACCAGACAATCGACTCCTGCATCCTTGAGTGCCCTGGCGCATAAAAGTCCTGCAATCCCGCCGCCGACGATCA
>JAZOOX010000006.1:0-31772 GCA_045655245.1 Clostridia bacterium
GGGATGCTTGGCTGGAGGATGAACCCAACGACGTTCTGGCGCTTCGCTATGAGCAACGCCAATCCTTCTGGCTCCCCGCCTTTTTTGCCGACAATATGGTTCTGCAACGGGAAAAGCCCATCCATGTCTGGGGCTACTCTAAAGCAGAAGGTGCTACCCTGACCTTAGGTCTTACCGATGCCGAGGGCAAAACCCACGCCGTTACCGCAACGGTTGAAAACGGCAAGTTTGAAGGGCTTCTTCCTGCACAAGAAGCTACCACCAAAGGGCTGACTCTGACGGTCAGCGGTTTGGGCCAGAGCGTGGTTTATCACAACATTTGGATTGGCGATGTGTGGATCGTTGCAGGTCAGTCCAATATGGGCATTCCTCCTCTCTGGATTGGTCAGCAGGGTTATACCGAGGAGTTCGAAGCCATGAAAGAGCGGGTGGATGAATCTCAGCCCATTCGCATGTTCCAACAGATGCACCAGGCCGGCGAAAACCCCTGCCGTGACAGTACAGGCGGCGTTTGGTACGAAAACAAATGGGAGAACGTTTCCCGCTTTAGTGCCATCGGTTATTATGCTGCGCGGGTTATGCAAAAGGGTGTGGGTGTTCCTTTTGCTTTGATTGATACCTCGATTGCAGGTACTTGGCTCCAGAGTTGGGTTCCCGAATCCTTTTTTGACGGGAGCGAGAAGAGCGACAAGTACTACCTGGATTGGTACCGCCGGGAAAGATTCTATCGGGATGGTTGGTGCCGTCCCTGCGGTCCTTATAACGGTATGATCGCGCCCCTGGCAGGCTTTACAGCGGCGGGTGTCTTTTGGTATCAAGGCTCTAACAACCTGGGACAGACCAAGAAATTTTACAACTACGGCCGCCAGCTGATCAAACTGATTCAGCATTGGCGTACCCTTTTCAATAACGAAACCCTCCCCGTTGTAGTGGTACAGATGCTTTCTAACCTGTGCTATGCGGTACCCAATATGCCTAAACTCACCGGCGGTATCGACAACCCTGCAGGGGTTAATGACCTGGCAATGCTCTTTATGGAAGCCATGCCCAAAGAGCCGAACGAGAATATGCTCGGCTATGTCAGCGGTCGTGAACAACAAAGCTGGGTCGAAAATGAAATTGACAATGTACTGACCGTTGTGGCAACCGATATGTCCAATAAGACCCACGATGTTCACCCGCCGAACAAGCTGCCCTTGGCAGAGCGCATGGGCGAACAGGCTTTGGGTGCTTTCTATGGATTTGAGGGATTGCGTCACAGCCCCACCTTTAAAGAAGTCAAAAAGGTTGACGGCGGATTGCTGGTCACCTTTAACCATGCCGAGGGCGGACTGAAACTGTCCAACGAGCTTCCCGTACGGCATTTTGAAGTCAGCGAAGACGGCTACAACTTCACCGATGCCGAGGCGGAACTGACCGAGGACGGTATTCTGGTCAAGACCGAAACCGCAACCTATGTCCGCCACGCGTTTGAATCCTGCCCCGAAGTTAACGTTTACAACCAGGCAGGGTACCCCTTAGAGCCTTTCCGTGCAGGTGTGTCGGAAGGCCGCATTTGGGAAGGCCCCTTCACGGTGAAAATCAGTAGATGAGGAAACATCGATGGAATGCTATCACTCGATCAACGACCATATGCGCGCTGTTAACGGCGAAGAAACCCCTTGGCGTCGAGAGTATGCACCTCGCGGCACCTTTGATTGGCGCGAAATTACCCATGTAGACGCTGACCGCTATGTGGTTCGTCCCGGAGCGGGCCGCCATGACCCGGAATACGTTTTAAACGGGTATGTGTGGTCCCGCGGGTTTCGGTTGGGTAAAAACGATATGTCCCGCACCTTTGTTGCCCCCCGTGACGGGCTGCTTTATATCGAAGGCGTCGGCGAGATCTCCTTCCTTTACTTCAACGCCAACTGCAGTTGCCTGCGGATGATGCATAACGACCGCGTTATTTGGCCCGATGTGGGCGAGTACGAAGGAGACTTCCTCCCTATCGGGTACGAGCATACTACCATCTTTCCTTCCCGTTTCATTCAGGTCAAAAAAGGGGACAGACTTCGCTTTGTCGGCCGTAACAACGGCGACGGCGAGGCGGACGAGGTGCAGTGGGCTGTTCAGCTGACCTATCTCCCCGCCGGGTTTTTGACCCGTGAAATCACCTTAAAACCCGGGGAAAGTACATACCCCGAGATTTATAACGAAACGGCAAAGGCTCCCTTCTTTGTCTGTGATAATGAAGAATCGGTCACCGTTGCCACGGATGGTAAAATTACCGCCGTTGCGCCCGGTCCCGCCGTTATCCGTGCCCATTTCGGCAACGATGTTTCGTCCGAACTGTTGGTGTGGGTTGGCGATGCCGAGGACGTATGCAACCCGCTGAACCTGGTCATCTCTTTTGCAACGCCGTATGTGTCGGTGGGCGGCGGTCTCGGTGTTCAAACCGATGACACCCTGCAGATGGCACTGGAATTGGGGCAGGCAACGACTTCGGCGGGCAACGCCGTTGCCGATGCCAAACGCTTTGATCATGGAGGGGAAAGCGTTACCCTTCCTGCCGAAGGCTTGCGCACAGCGGAAGTGGATTGCACCTTCCTGCCCGAATACAAGGGTGGGCGCACCTTAAAGGACGTCACGGTTGCTATGTATACCACCAAAGGGAACGGGCGACTGTACCATATGGAACTATGGTACAACACTACCGCCGACCCGTCCACTTTCCGATTTTTATACGCCTATCGTGTTCCCGGTCTTACCGCTCAGGACGTGTATCCCACCATCCGTGTTGCAGGGTTTAACGGCCGCGTGACTGATGTGTTGTCGGTGCGTGTGGTCTTCCGCAAGAGGGACAATTTCTCGGTCATCTTGAAAGAAATAGACATCAACTTCGAAGAGGATGGTGCAGAGGTAGGTGCTTTGCGTACCGCCTTGCATGAAACCATTTGGCTTCCCTCGGTCTTTGCCGATCAGATGATGATTCAGCGGGACAAACCCGTTCGTGTTTGGGGGTTTGGGGGCAAAGAAGGGGATTCGGTGGCTGTTACTCTGGGAAGAGATACCGCCTTGGCAGAAATCAAAAACGGCAAGTGGCTTTGCGAGCTTCCTGCCCGTCCTGCCTCTGCAGTGGGCGAGACGTTGACCGTTACCTACCGGGATCAGACCTTTACTTACAGAGACATCTGGTTTGGTGATTTATGGTGGGCAGGGGGACAATCCAATATGGAAATCGCTGTAGGCGCTGCCCCTGCCGAAGAACAAAAACGCTTTGTAGACCGCATCTCTCCCGATGATAAAATTCGGTGGTTTAAACAACGCCAATGCGCCGCAGACCGGCCCTGTCCGGATGTTTATCAGGGTAGTTGGCAGCAGATTACCGTTGACAACTACCGCGGCTTCTCTGCCGTTGCCGCCAACTTTATTTACGAACTCTACCGCCAGACAAGCGTACCGATGGGTATTCTCTATGGTGCCATCGGCGCCGCTAAACTGGAAGCCTGGCTTCCTGTTACCGCGTTTGGTGATGACGATTACGGCAAACGCTTTACCGACTGGTTTTATCGTCGCCAGTATGACGGCGAAATCTGGTACCGTCCCATCGGCCCCTTTCATCAAATGGTGGACCCCATGACCGATTTCAATATAAAAGGATTGATTTGGTATCAGGGCGAAGCCAATAGCCGGGACCAGCGGGATTATCCCTACTATGCCGAGCGATTGCACGGCATGGTCGCGTACTGGGGCAAGCGCTTCCGCATGGAAAAGATGCCCTGCGTTGCCGTACAGTTAGCGCCCTTCTCGATGGCAGAAGAATCGGTCTACGGCTGGTGCTGCATCCGCGAAGCTGTTTTAAATGCTTCTTTGGATTATGAGAATATCGAAGCCGCCTTTATCGGCGATACCGCGGACGAGACCCACGATTGCCATCCCCCGAACAAGGATATTGTGGGCCAGCGTATGGCACACGTCATTGCGGCATCGGTCTATGGCATCCCCGGTGTCCATCAGGGCCCCATTCCCAATGCTATCCGTCGGGAAGGCAATGCCTTTGTTATCGGTTTTGATCATGTAGGGGATGGGCTGGTCGCCAAGGACGGAAAGCCCTTGCGTCATTTCGAGCTTAGCGGCGACGGAAAACAATTTTTTCCTGCAAAAGCAGAAATCAGGAACGACACTGTTGTGGTTTCCTGCGACGAAGTAGAGAACCCTTATATGGTGCGGTATGCATTTTCTGCCGTTCCTAAGGTTAATTTCTTTAATCAAAACGGTTTTGTTGCAACACCGTTTAGAATGACTTTAGACGGATTGTACCGCGAACCAAAAGCATAATTGCTGTTATTTTGCGCAAACTATTTCCGACAACATCGTAGGAGGGAATAAAATGCGCAACGGGTTGTTATTTGGTATGATCGGCGGTGCGGTGTTGGGTGCTGTTGCTACGGCGATGGTTTGCCCCATGGATATGCGCCGTATTCGTAAAATCAAACGCAAGGCAGGTCACGCCCTGCGCCTGATGGAGCATACCGTCGGAGATTTATGGCAATAAAAAAAGACCCCGAAAGGGGTCTTTTTTTATTACGGATAGTAAGGATTGGGTTTAAAGAGCAGAACGAAAATATCAATCAGCCAGCCGATGCCAAACAACCCGCCTGTGAAGACATATACAATTCCCAATAAGATGCGTTCTTCGTAAAACTTATGGGCACCAAACCCGCCCAAAAACAAACACAGGAAAAAAGAAATCCATTTATTTTTCATGATAATTACTCCTTATTGTTTACAAAAGCACGTTAAATATTTTTCCACAGGATAGCATATTCTTTTCCTGAAATTTCGCCCAGCTGATTGATGTAGTTGGTAATCAGTTCTTTTGCCCGATCTTCTGCCTGAATAAACAAGGCTTTATTTGCAAGAACGGTTTCCTTCATTTTTTCTTGTGCTTTGTGTACTTCTGTTTTCTGTGTTTCTACAGTAATTTCGTTTTTGTTCCAAAAACTATCCTTGTTGGCAAACACATTAAACGTTTCAGTTAAAACAGCGGTGCTTAAAAGCTTGGCTTTCGGCATAGTCACCGTTACCACATTGTCGGTGACACTCATTGAAACAAGAGACATATCAATCCCGATCTTTGCAACACCTTCATATTCAATCCAAAGATGTCTATCCTTTTCTAAAATATGGGACCACCCGTTACCTTTTTCTTGTTCGGCTATAGCCACATTGTTGTAATAGCATTCTAAAGTTGCTAATTCACAAATCGCTTTGACTTGTTCTTCTACGGGTTCTTCTGCTTTGGAGGAACAAGCGGTTAATGCACAAACAAAAATTGAAAAAATGCATAATAGCGCAATGAGTCGTTTCACATTATTCACCTTCTATTATTTGTAAATGATATCGTAGCCTTCAGGGAGTTGTGTTTCCAGTGGTTTGGTTATTGCTTGAATTGTTTTAATTGCATTGTCTGTTGCCATTTTCTTCAGCGAATCGTTTTGCTTTGCTTTAGTAGTAAGGTCTGTCACCGCCTTTTTATAGGCTTCGACAAAGAGTGTTTCTTGGTTGGCTTTCCCGTCGTATATGTATTTTAGAGAAGTTTCGTCTACTGAAACGGAATTAATTTGGATGGGCGGGATGCCGATGATGAATTGCTTGTTTTCCTCGTCTTTGGTGATGGTTACTTTACTAAAGTCAATTCCTGCTTTAACAATGCCGCTATAATAGATGTAATACGGTTTATTTTTTTTGCTTTCTTGAATGGTAGCAACAGAGTTATAAGTGTAGTCCACTGTTGAAAGCTCACCAATTTCGAGAATTTCTTTTAAAGTCGATTCTGCAGTTATTGTTACCTTTCCTGCTCTATCGAAAATGGTAAGCAAGGCAACAATGATGATAAAAGCGATGGCGCCAAACAAAATGATCTTCTTTTTGAACTTGACGAACAATCCATATAGTTGCTTTTTCTGAATCTCCGTTTCTTGTGTCACTTGCGGTTCTTTTTCTTTTAGTTTCATCAGAAAACTCCTTTCAAAAAGGTGCATGTAATTTTCGCGAAAATTACACGGGTTACAATAGGGTAGATTCCACCGCGAATAAAAACGCGCGCCTCCAGAAAGAGAACGCGCCGAAAAAGTGTACTCTCTCGCTACTGCTACACAGCCTCATCTGTTTGGGTACGTGAAACAGGGAAAACACATGTTACCAAAGTCTTTTCTCATAACGGACATTCTGTTATGCGGTTGTGTAGTAACTTCACTATATCATACTATATAGTAAAAAACAAGATTTTTGTCGAATAAAATAAAAAGACCCCAAAAGGGGTCTTCATCTTATTTATTTAACGCTCTTGCTTCGAGGTAAAATCGTTTTTCGTGGGCTTCGCCCATCGAGAAGGTTTTGCGGGGTAATGCACCGTCAAAGACCACCGAGCGGAAAAGATCGCCCTTATCCATTGCGGGGAGCAGGAACCCAATGGCGTTGTCCTTGTCGGACAGGTCCATCACCACGTCAGCGCCGTGGATATAGTCGGTTTCCCCCTCGCCGTTTTCGTCCAAAAACCGTTGCAGGGTGCCGACGGTCAGGGCGTCGGTGGCGTGGTTAAAGGTAAAATGGGTCTGTTGTCCCGTATGACAAACGGTAACGGTTTGGACGTTGTTCCCCGTCTGTTTGTCGGCAAACACTTGCATCTTTTCAAGCAGTTTCTTGGGGTCGCAATCGGTGACCACACGGTGAATAGGCTCGAACACCAAGGCGGTGTCGTGAACATTGACCAGTTCTACCAATGCGAACCGTGCGGGATGGTTCTCCCGCTCCTCGGGGGAGAGGGACTCTTTCAGCAAATCCCAGCAGGTTTTTGCCGTTGCCAGAGAATGGTTGCCGTCACCTACTGCAAAGAGGAAGGGCGTACCGTTTTGTTCATACCGGTCGGCGTCAGCCAAAGGTGCCAGGGCACGGTTGATGTTTTCGGCGGCACCGCCGTCTAAGGCGTAGCCTTTGATATGACCGCCTCCCTGCATCAGGTCAAAATCGTAGCAGACGGGCAGATCTTGTTCAAATAGCGGCTCGATGACCGTGCCGTTGGGGTCGTCAATCAAAATCATTACGTGGGGCAGTTCCAGGGGTGCGGCTTTGCGGATCTCGACCCGAGGCGGAATCCGTTCCAATACCGTGCCCTCGGTGGCACGGATCAGCGGCTTTTCCCCTTTGGTAAAGGAGTATTCTTCCAGATCAATACACCCCATCAACCCGCGGCGCAGGGCGCCGTTTTCCACCTGTCGTTCCAGCAGGATGAAGTGATTCTTTAAGGTGGTGAACACATCGCCCTGTTGGTATTCTGCCATAGCGGAGTTGATGGCATCAATACGGGCGGCTTTGTTTCCTTTGCTCAGGTACGCTTCGGGAAAAATCAGCCGCAGGGCGGATGGGGCATCGCCCACGATGGCCTCGGTCTCTGCCCAGTATTCGGGTTGGGAAGTGTACTGATCGCAAGCCACGACGCTCCAACGTTCAAAGTCTTTTTTCGGCAATAAAATGTCTGCAGGATAGAAGTACATACTATTTGCTCCTCTCGGTGATATCGGTTATTATTTTGGATGTGATCAAAAGTCCCGCCGCGGGTGGCACGAAGGCACAGCTTCCGGGGACGTTCCGCCCGTTTTCGAACACGTCCGAGGTGCGGGGCGGTTCGGGAGACCAGACGACGGGCAATGATTCAATGTTCCGTTTTTTCAGTTCCCGTCGCATCACCCGTGCCAGGGGGCAGACCGATGTTTCGGCAATGTTGCCCAGCCGTAGCTGTTGAGGGTCGGTTTTGTTTCCCGTGCCCATGGCACTGATAATGGGTACGTCCTTGCGGTAACATTGCTCGATAATTTCCAGTTTCCCCGAAACGGTGTCGATGCAATCGGCAACATAGTCCAAATCGGGAGTGATGATTTCTTCTTCACAATCGGGCAGGAAAAAAAGGTCCTTTTCGATGACTGTCGCTGACGGATTGATGCTTAAAATCCGCTCTTTCATCACGGTGGTCTTTTTTTGTCCAACGGTGGCGGTGGTGGCAATTACCTGGCGGTTGATGTTTGATACCGAAACGGTGTCGTGGTCAATTAAAATCAGGGTGCCTACCCCGCTTCGGGCAAGGCTCTCGGCCACCTGTCCGCCCACGCCGCCCAGACCGAACACCGCTACTTTTGCCTGGTGCAATCGCTGCACTGCGGCATCCCCCAAAAGGATGGCGGTACGGGAAAAAAGTTCGTTCATAATGGCCTCCGTTTATAAAATAGATTCAGCTGATTAGTGCGACTAAGCCCGCGGCCTTGATATAGGTACACTATACCAAAAACCAGTAAAAAAGTCAATAAAGGCCATAGGCGGATTTTTCCTTTTTGGACGGACATAAAAAATAAAAAGACCCTTGATTTTTTAGTCAGGTTTTGTTATAATAGGAAGGAATGTGAAAGGGGAGACCGAAAAAGTGGCCAAGAACATATACCAAGGAAAGAAAAGGGCTTTATCTGAACATTACTCGAATCGTATTTTAGGCGTCTTTACTTTAGGCGTATTTCATTTTATTGTACTTTTTTATCTCTATCGCATTGCCTGCGGCCAAATGGGCGTCTTTTTGCTGACCCATCACTATGGCGTGTACTATACCCTGGCTGCCTGCAGTTTGCTGATTGCCGTGGTACTCTTTATCTTCTGGAAAAAGGACAACGGTACACGTCCTTTTTACAAAGAGAATTTCTTTTACTTTTGGGTTTGTTTCGCCGTTACGGCAGTTGCCTTTGCCCTGATCAAACCCATCGGATTGCTGATGGGCAGTGTCAGTGGCTGGTTTAAACTTTACGTCGGGGCAGACGTTCTGTATGTAGTCGCTTCCACCGTCTACTTCTCGGTGGTCAGCCACATCAAGGTTTCGAAAATCAAGAAATAAGAAAAAGCACCCTTTCGGGTGCTTTTTTTGTTGGGGTTATCGGATGATGACGATTTCTTTTACTTCGTGGTCAAAAATTCTCATAAAGACCAGACGGGGGTTAGCACTCTCGTAGCGTTGTACGTCACCCGCTTCTGCAACGGTAATCTTGTTGCTGCTCTTGGTGGAGTCGTAACTGTAGACGGTAGCCCCTGCGATACCGAAGTTTTCTTCAGAGGTGCCGTTGACCGTTACGTTGACCGAGGAGGCAAACTTCTTGGTGACCTTACCGTAAAGGGTGGTCAGTCGGTCGGAATGCTCGGTCTTGAACTCGGTGGCTTTTTGGTCGACGTCAAAGAGTACCGTGATGCTGTCGATTTTGCCTTCGGCGTTCTTGCGGTACTGAATGATATCACCCTGTTCCAAGGGAGTGGTGCCGCCCATGCCGTCATCCTTCACCAAAACAGAGGAGTCAACGGCCAGCAGTTCTTTCTTCTCACCGTCCTGATAGAACTCTAACAGGTCAGTGGTCTGTTCGTCTTCGTCCAGGGTTTCGGCAATCAGGTCAACGATCGCGATCGAACTGCTTTCTTCCGCCTTGCCCGTAGCGTTGGTTACAATGATAACGCCTGCGGTGTAGTCTTCTTTCAGGTCGTAAACGCGGATGTTGTACTGACCGTTATCCACAAAGGTTTCCTTATTGCCCATGGAGAAGTCGGAGGCGTCGGTTGCACCTTCGGGGATGTTAAAGACCAGAGTATCCTCGCCGACGATGACGGTGCCCAGCTTGGAGGAAGCACTCTTGTAGACTACGTCATTTGCGGCAATGTTCAGAGTAAAGCCGTTTTTCACGATTTCACCGGTAGAAGTCTTGTCGGTTGCCAAGGTGATCTCGGTGATCTTGTTGTCGGCGTTGGTTTCGTAAGCAATCAGCTGTTGAACCACGCTGCTGCCGCCGTTTTTCAGGGCGGTCAGAACGGTTTCTGCCGATTGGTTGGAAGTGCCGTTGAAGCGAATCTTCTCGGTGGTTTCCATGGTTACGGTCTCGCCGTTGGAGTTAAACAGTTTGATGTTTAACACATCATCAAAAGAAGTGGACAGCTTTGCGGAAACCAGGTAAGCGTAGGTGTTACTTGCCTGTTTGGTGGTATCGACTGCAGCGATACGGCCGTCGATGTCCAGATAAAAGACGCCCTGGTCACTCAGGCTGATGGTGGCAGTGTAGTTGTCTGCAACTTCGTAGCCCTTGCCTTCGATGAAGAACTTGGTGGCGTTTTTACCCGTTACACGTCCCGAAACGGAATCGCGTACCAGTTTAATGTCGATCAGTTTGCCGTCGGTACTCTTGGCAACGGCTAAAACGTCCCACTCTTTTAAGTCTTTCAGTGCAACGTCTTTACCTGCAAGGTCGGTCAGAGAGAAGTGAACGGTCTTGCTTTCGGGGTCTAAGGTCAGAGTAGGTTTGCCGTACTTGTCATAGATGGCGTTGGCGGCGGAGGAGATATCTTCTACAACGTGGTTCTCGTAAGCGGTTACGGATACGACGTCGTACAGATCGTCACCGTCATTGTCTACCAGAGAAATGCGGCCGGAGGAGGGGGTCAGTTTGGACAGATCAAAGCTCTCACTCTTGCCGTTGAAGATCAGTTTTGCGGTGGCGGACAGAATATCCTCTACCGTTTCATCGTCTTTCTCTTTGTCTACCCAGTACTCGATCACGGTCTGGGATTCGCCATTGGTGGTTGCAGAAACAATGTTTCCTGCAGGGATGGTAACAACATCGGTTTTCTTGCTGGTGCGGACGACCAACAGGGTCTTGTCCGAAGTGCGGTCGTCTTCTTGATAATAGAAGGTTACGTGGTGACCCAGCTTGTCAGCGGCGTCGGTATCGCCGATTTTGTAAATCTCACCTGCGATGTTCACTTCGTCTTTCTTCAAAGAGCTGCTGCCGCTTAAAGAAGTGTGACCGTTTGCCTGAACCAGGCCGTTGGCTTTTTGGACACCCAGTTTGTCGGTCAGCAGGGTTTTGTCAACGACTTCGTAAGAAACGTCGTCACCAAACCCGGTGCGTTCCATCAACTTGATGGTCAGGGCGTTGTAGGTCATGCGTGCAACGTCGCCACGGCTGATTTCTGCGCCTGCGGAAGCAGAAACGCCCTTGGTCAGACCGATTTCGTTACCGACTACCAGATAACCGGTGGGGAAGCCCCCTTTGGTCAGGGCAGAGGGTTCACGACCCAGTACACGAACCAGGATGGTAACTGCTTCGGCATAGGTGATGATGTCATCGGGGCGGAAAGTACCCACATCGTCACCAACGATGATGCCTTGGTCTGTTGCTACATTGATATAACCCGTTGCCCAGTGGTCTTTCACCACGTCAGGGAATCGGGTTGCTGCGCTGGAGTTTGCGGCAACATCTTCCAGTCCAAGGGCATGGACGGCGATTTTCGCAAACTCGGAACGGATGATGGTGTCATTGGGGCGGAAGGCGCCGGTCTTGTCGCCGACCATAATTCCCAGAGCACCCAAAAGTTCGACGGCTTCTTCGTACTCGGTTCCTGCAATATCTTCGGGCACAGTGTAAGCAAACGCGGTGCCGAACATGCTAAGCAACATACAGAACACGATTACGGTGCTCGTCAGTTTCTTGAATCTTGACATTGAAAAGTCCTCCTTATTAATTTTTAAACAGCGGTCTTTTGAAAACTGGAAAAAATCGCTAAAGCCGCGTATTTTCAACGGTTTTCGCTGACCACAGTGCTTATTGTAACGGATGTTTTTCGCAAAATCAACCCTCAAATAAAGGCACCAAAACCACACAAAACCATGTGACCTAACCGCCCTTTCATCCGTCTATGGGGGGAGGGTTGAAAAAGGGAAAAAGGAATGATATAATAAAGAAAATGGAGGTGATCCCGTGAATCTCTTTGACCTGGCATCGGCGTTTTTTCGCTATTTGTTTGTCATTATCATTTATCTGTTTATCTTTGCTGTTATCCGAATGGTCTTTTTGGATATCCGCCTGACCGAGCGTCGGCTTCGCGTCAGTCACGGGGACTGTTACCTGCGCCTGCTCTCGGGAAAAGAGGCCCTTGCCTACGGAATCGAAGAGGTCTACGTTTTAAAAGCCAATAACGTGATCGGCCGCGGAGAAGAGTGCGACATTTCCTTTCCCGACCGTTTTGTTTCCAACCGTAACACCCTGATTTTTTTAGAGGGTGAGGAGTACTATATCGAAGATCTGGACAGCAAAAACGGCACCTACGTCAATGGCGAACCGGTCAGCGGCGATCCCATCCTCCTTTGTGACGGGGATAAAATCGCCATCGGCTCGGTGGAATTTGCCTTTGTTGTCCCCAGAGCGAATTGAGGTGGCAGAATGACCAGAAAACGAATCCCCGTCTTTTGCCTGATTGCCGTCAACCTCCTGTCCTATTCGCTGTTGGCGTTGATCGTCCCTGAAAACACCAAAGCCCTGTTGATTCAGGCGGCGATCTTGGTGGCGGTTAACAGCATTACCTATTTGGTGATTGCCCGATTCTTTAAGGGGGACCCCTTTTTGTTTTTGATTTCGTCCATGCTGGTTTCCATCGGGCTGGTCATGCTCAGCCGCATCGACGCCACCGAAGGCACCGATTATGCCCGCCGACAAATGCTTTGGTTTTTGCTGGGCATCGTTGTTTTTTATCTCTCCTTTTTTATCTATTTGAAAGTGCCCAAGCTCTCCGCCCTCTTGTGGGGGTATCTGGGTCTTTCTTATTTGTTGTTTATCGTCACCTTGGTATTCGGCACCACCGTCAAGGGCGCCAGGAACTGGATTTCTTTGGGTGGAGGACTCAGTTTCCAGCCTTCCGAGGTCATTAAGGTTTTGTTCGTCTTTTTCATTGCGGCCGCCTTTGCCAACATCGACAAACTGCGGTTAAAATCCTTGGACGGAAAGTGGATGATGTCGATCCTCGCCTACGGGTTTTTTGGATTTTTGGTCTTGCAACGGGAGTGGGGCAGTGCGCTGGTCTACTTCTTGGTTTATGCAGGACTTTGCTACTACAGTGGCTTTGGCTTCCTCTTTCTGTTGATCAACGCCATTCCTGCGGGAGTTGCGGGATTTATAGGAGCAAGTTTGCTCCCCCATATCCAGACCCGTATCGCCATCTGGCAAAACCCGTGGAGTGACCCCACCGTTAAGGGCTGGCAGATCGTCCAGTCCCTGCTTGCCATCCATGCGGGCGGCTTTTTGGGTGTGGGCATCGGTCGGGGTTCCCCTGCGTCTATTCCCGAAAGCTATTCCGACGCCATCTTTTCGCTGATTTGCGAAGAGTTGGGCATCTTTGGGGGGATTGCCGTAGTACTTTTATTCTTTATTTTAGTTTATCGGGGCATTAAAATTGCCCTAAAGACCCGCAACCGTTTTGACCGCACGGTAGCGTTGGGACTGACCTTGCTCTTCGGATTCCAGTCCTTTATCATCATCGGCGGGATGATCAAGCTGATTCCCTTAACGGGGGTCACCCTGCCCTTCATCAGCTACGGCGGGACTTCGCTGTTGATCAGTTTCTTCCAGATCGGGGTACTGTCCGCCATTGCACAAAAATCCCTGCAACCCAAAAAGGAGGATGTCGCATGAACGAAGGCCGTCGCATCATCCACCTTTGTGTCATACTGTCGCTACTGTTTTTGCTGATTTGCGGGTATTTGACCTTTTTCGTACTGTCTCCGCCTCCCGAAGTGGAGAGCAGTCCTTATGACACCCGTCAGTGGGCGGCAGAGCAACAACAGGAGCGGGGCAGGTTTTTAGACCACAAAGGGGTCGTTTTGGCGGACAACGCCGAAGACGGTACCCGCCGCTATCCTTACGGGTCGCTTTACACCCATCTGATCGGTTATTCCTCTCGTACCTATGGGCGTACGCAGTTGGAACTTTCCTGCAACGCCCAACTGCTGAACATGCAAACCGGCAGTATTTCCGATGTTTTGGGGATGTTGAGTACCGAGCGGCGGGGCGCAGACATCACCCTGACCGTGGACCACGACCTGCAACAGTACGCCGCCGCCCGTCTGGGCAACCAGCGGGGCGCCGTGGTGGCACTGAACCCTGCAACGGGGGAGGTGCTGGCAATGTACAGCAACCCTACCTTTAACCCCAACCTTGCATCCTTGAACGAAAACTTTTCCGCCTTGGCTGAGGACGTGGAAAACGCGCCCTTCCTCTCCCGTGCGTTAAACGGGCGCTATGCCCCCGGCTCCACCTTTAAAGTCATTACTGCCGCGGCGGCGTTAGAAGAAGGTTTGGGCGAATTTACTTTTTCGGACACCGAGGAGACGGTGATCTTTGACGGCTTGGAAATCCGCAACTTCGGCGGCAACACATACGGCGAACTGGACTTGGCGACCGCCTTTGAAAAATCGTCCAACACCGCCTTTGCAACCTTGGGTCAGGAACTGGGTTACGCCAAACTCTTAAAAACGGCAGAAGCCTTTGGCTTTAACCAGACTGCCCGTTTCGACCTGCCGGTAGCGGACCCCTCTGCACCCGGAGCGGTCAAGAACAAGGGTGAACTGGCGCAGACTGCCATCGGCCAGGGAAACCTTTTGACTACGCCCCTTGCCATGGCGCAGGTAGCGGCAACGGTGGCGAACAACGGCAGGCGGATGCAACCCTACCTGGTTGCGGAAACGGTCTACCCCAACGGCATTACCATCCGCAATGCCCCTAAGTCCGAGGGACGCGCCGTTTCGGAAGAAACCGCCCAAATCCTGCAGGAGTGGATGAAAAACGTGGTTGCCCGAGGCACGGGTACCGCCGCGCGGTCGTCCATCGGGATCGCGGGGAAAACAGGAACTGCTCAGAACGAGCGGGAGAACCGCGACCACGCATGGTTTATCGGGTTTGCCCCTGCAGACGAGCCAAACATCGCTGTCTGCGTTTTGCTGGAATACGCAGGGCGGACGGGTGGAGAAGCCGCTGCGCCCATTGCCCGTGACATTATGGTTCGGTGGCAGACCTTGCGAAAGAATTGACAAACCCCGCATAAACGGGTATAATGATACTATCCGCTAATTGAGGAGGATTAAGATGGAACAGAATGGATTCCGCACCCGTTTGTTCGGGTTTCGTAAAAAAGATGTACTGGCAGAGGTCACCCGCTTGTCCGAGGCGATTGCCGCTAAAGATGAGGAGATGAAGCGTCTGCGGGAGGAAACCGAAGCCGCCAAGGCTGAGATGGTCCGTACACGGGATGAAGAAAAGCAAAAACTTGCCGACGGGTTTTTGGCCGCCCAGCAGACGGCTGAACGGCTGATTGCCGAAGCAGAAGAAAAAGCCGCCGTCATTTTGGCAGATGCCGAAAAAGAAAAACAAAAGATCTTGGCAGATGCCCAAAGTGCCAAGTCTGAAGTCAGCGACTTCCGCCGTCAGATCCGCGACGTGCTTCGCACCATGGACGAAGGCTTAAAACATTGTGAGGAATAATTATGTCTGAAAAGAAAAACGGTACCGCTTTTTGCACCAGCATCGGCGGTCAAGCCCTGATTGAAGGGATCATGATGCGGGGACCCGAAACGGTGGCAACCGCCGTCCGTAAACCCGACGGAGAAATCACGTTAAAGACCGAGCCGATCCGTCACATCTTCCGCAACAAGTTTTTCCGTCTCCCCATCATCCGCGGGGTGTTCAGCTTTTTTGAGTCGATGATTCTCGGCACCAAGGAACTGATGTATTCAGCCGAGTTTTATGATTTGGAAGAAGAAACCGAAGAACCCTCCTGGCTGGAAAAGAAACTGGGAGACAAGCTCCAAAGCGTGATTATTACCCTCTCGGTGGTTCTGGGGATTGGTCTTTCGGTGCTGTTGTTTATGCTGTTGCCCAACTTACTGGTCTCTTTGGCGGAGCGGCTCCTGCCCGATTCCAACCTGCTGAAGAGTTTCTTGGAAGGGTTGCTCCGCATTGTAATTTTTATTTCCTACCTGCTCTTGGTTACCCGCATGAAGGACATCCGCCGCGTGTTCGAGTACCACGGCGCCGAGCATAAGACGATTTTCTGCTATGAGAACCGTCTGCCTTTGACGGTGGAAAACGTCCGTGCCCAAGAACGGTTTCATCCCCGTTGCGGTACCAGTTTCTTGTGTATTGTGATGATTGTCAGTATCCTGACTTTTTCGCTGTTAAACTGGGAGATGCCGGTCTGGCGACGGTTGTTGTTCCGTTTGTTGCTCTTACCCGTTGTAGCGGGCGTTTCTTACGAGTTCATTAAGTGGGCAGGTCGTTCTAACGGTGTTGTCAGCCGTGTGCTGAGCAAGCCGGGTCTTTGGCTGCAGAAAATCACCACGGTGGAGCCTGATGCTTCCCAGATTGAAGTGGCCATTGCCGCAATGAACGCCGTACTTCCTGCCGAGGAGAAAGATGCGCAATGGTAATCCGCGAAGCCTTGCATTGCTGCCGCGACCGTCTGTTACAGGCGGGAATTGAAAATGGAAATTTTGAAGCCCGACACATGTTTTCTTTTGTGTTGGGTTTGTCCTTATCTGCACTTTTATTAAAGGTCGAGGACGAATTGCACCCTAATGCCGAAGCGCAAATCGAAAGATTGATGAAAAAACGTCTTGAGGGGATTCCTTTGGCGTATGTTTTGGGAACGAGCGAGTTTTTTGGTCGTTCCTTCCTCGTTTCTCCCGCCGTGTTGATTCCCCGACCCGAGACCGAACAACTGGTAGAAGAAGCCCTTGCCCGTTTGCCGCAAGGCGGTCGGTTTTTTGATCTCTGCACGGGGAGCGGGTGCATTGGCATTACCCTTGCGGCAGAGCGTCCCGATGTCAGCGGCGTTGCCTGTGACCTGTCCGAAGATGCGTTGGCTGTGGCGGAAAAAAATGCCGCTGCTTTGCAGGTTTCGGAACGTTTACAACTGGTCCGCCACGACCTGCTGTCGGGGATGCCGGATTGGGGGACGGTGGACGTCATCGTCAGCAACCCGCCTTATATCAAAACCCATGTGTTAAAAACGCTGGATCCCGAGGTTGTGGATCGTGAACCCACTATGGCGTTGGACGGCGGAGGAGACGGGCTGGACTTTTACCGTGTTTTGGCAAACAGCGCCCGTTGTCTGAATCCGGGCGGTTGGTTGTTGATGGAGATCGGCTATGATCAAAAAGACGAAGTTGAAGCGCTTTTGATGCAGACGGGTTGTTTTACCCAAATACAAACAAAAAAAGACTATGCGGGACTGGACAGAATGGTCCTGGCAAGACGGAGTGACGAATGGACGATTGGTTAAAAACACTTTGTAATCGACATGGAGTCTTTGAAACAGGCGTCTGCCTTTGGGAAGGCGGCTCTGTTTTGGTGGCTCTTTTTCCGTATTATGCGGGAGAGGCCGAAACCGCCAACCTTTCCCGCTACGCCCGCTCCCCCGATTATCACCGTACCGTAAAAAAATATTTGGATCCCATCGCCCGTGAGATCGTTGCCCGTATGCCCCAAGCCGAAGCCGCTGTTTTAGTGGACAGCCACCCCCTGCCCGAACGGGAATTGGCGGTGAAAGCAGGGCTGGGGTTTATCGGCAAAAACGGGTGCCTGATTCATCCCGTATACGGATCGTATGTGTTTATCGGGCTGATTCGTTTGTCGGTTAAGCTGACGTCAGACGAGCCTTGTACCGAGTCCTGCATGGGCTGTAATCGGTGTGTCGCCGCCTGTCCTGCGCAACTTTTGGACGGGGCGTTTGACCCCAACCGATGCCTGTCCGCCCTGACCCAAAAACGGGGAGATTTCACACCCGAGGAGGAAACACTTTATTATAAAGGAAACCTGATTTGGGGCTGTGACCGTTGTCAGGAGGTTTGTCCCCACAACCGCAACCTGCCCAAAAGTCCTTTTCCCGAGTTCGGAGAGAAAATGATTCTACGGTTGACAAAAGCGGATTTGGACGGACTCAGCGACCGTGCTTTTCGTCGCAAATACGGTGACTATGCTTTTTCCTGGAGGGGGCTTGCCCCCCTCGCTCGGAATCTTGCAAAGGAGGATGCCCGTGAAAACGTTGAAAGAAGCTATCATTGTTGAAGGACGGTATGATTGCATCAAACTGCAATCGGTGATCAACGCCACCGTGATTCCCACCAACGGATTCCGCATCTTTTCCGACCCCGAAAAACGGGCGTTGATCAAGAAACTGGCGGCGGAGCGGGGCTTGGTCATTCTGACCGATTCCGATCGGGGCGGATTTCGCATCCGAGGGTACTTGCGGGGGATCGTTCCCGAAGAACAGGTGAAACACGCCTATATTCCCGAATGTTTTGGTAAAGAAAAGCGGAAAGAAAAGGCTGGCGCCGAGGGACTTTTGGGGGTAGAAGGAATGTCTGCAAAAGTGTTGTTGGCCGCTTTGGAACAGGCGGGATGCACTTTTGACGACCTGCCGTCTCAGGATCGTGTTACCCGTTTCACCCGTACGCGGCTTTACGAGGACGGGCTTTTGGGTCGCAACGATAGCGCCGCCCGCCGAGAACTGTTTTTAAATGCATTGAATCTGCCCCGTAAGCTTACCGTGCCCGCTTTGCTGAATCTGCTGAATGCAGGGTACGACGAGGAAAGATACGTCGAAGCCCTGAAAAATGCACAAAGACAGGAAATTCGTTCGATGATTAAGTGAAAACGGAGAGGCAATCACGAAACGGACAAGCCGGTACGACGGTTTCTGTAAACAGCGCCGTAAGACGCTGTATTTTTTGAAAAATTGTTGGAAAAACTATTGCGCTTGCGGAATATTTATGTTAAAATCACAGTAGGTATCAACCTACATATCAAAAGGAGGAAATGAAATGAGAAAGTTTAGACGTGCAATGGCCTTGTGTTTGGCACTGGCTCTCGTGGTTGCTTGTTTCGCAGGTTGCGGCGGCAATACGGGCATGGAAGCTGCCGGTACCGTAAACGAAGAGATGGCCGCTCTGCTCCCCAAGATGGAGCTGGAGAACAAGACGGTTAAGATGTTCACGCACTTGACCGAGGAACACTTGACTAACAAAGACAACCAGTATGGTATGGACTACGGTTTGGATATTTTCCGCAACGTTTACGGCGGTGACCTTCAAATCGACCCCATCGTAAACTGGGGTGAATACTGGAACAAGGTCGCTGCAATGTATGTGTCCGACCAGATGCCTGACCTGATTCAGGGCGGTTACTCTGAGTTTGCAATGTTCTTGTCTCAGGACCTGATTGCAGCTGTTGACGAGTATATGCCCGGCGGATTTAAGACCGACCTGTGGAAGGGCGTTGCTTCCGTTTTGGAAGACTATGACTGGAAAGATAAGAACTATATCATTCCTTTCTCTGCCGGTCCTTTCGCTCTGATCTACTACAACCCCAAGCTGTTCGAACAGAACGGTGTTGACACTCCCCTGGAACTGTGGGAAGAAGGAAATTGGACTTGGGAAGAGTTCCGTCGCATTGCGAAGGAAATGACCATGGACACCGACAACAACGGTGAAACCGATATTTACGGTGTACAGGCCAGCAACCTGCTTCTGGAACAGTTGGTCGTTACCGCAGACGCTAACTTCATGACCATCGAAAACGACAGCGAGATCGCTTGGCATTGGGATGATGTCCGCATCGCCGACGCTGCTAATCTGTGGCGTGATATGTTCGTTACCGACAAGACCATCGGCGGTAACTTCGCAACCGGTACTGCCGCTATGACCTATTTTGACGCGTACAACGACAATACCATGGGCGCAGGTTGGAAGGCTCCCTTTACCGAAATCTTTGCTGACGGTGTAGTTGATTTCGTTCCTTTACCCCGTTATAAGGATGTAGACGAACACATTCTGTCTACCCGTGACCAGCCCGGTATCTTGGCTTCCAAGGCTAAGAACCCCGAAGGCGCAGCTGCTTTCATGGCATCCATGAGATTGGCAAACTCCACCGAGTACTATGCTTCTCAGGACGGTTGGAAAGACCGTTACTATGAATGGGGCTGGACCGATGAACAGATCGATCGTGCATTCTTCGAGTTCCCCGAACTGAAGACTGTCGGTATCGTTTATCATGCATGGGCAGGCGGCAGTCCGTTCGCTCCCGGCTTTGCTGATCTGTTTAAAGACCAGACCTTTGCACAGATTCGTGCTGCTAACGAACCCAAATGCGTAAAGCAGGCCAACGAATATTACGAAGTTCTGAAGAACCTGTAATCCGAATTTTTGAAAGAGAAGCCGAAAGGCTTCTCTTTTTTTGGCTTAAAATGGCGGTTTTGTAACATAAATGTTATAATAAAAAACAAAAAAACTATTGCTATCTGCTGAAATTTGTGATAGAATGCATAGTAGGTATCTGTCTCTTTTAGAACAATACATAAAAGTCATACTTCAAAGGAGGAGTAAGGATGAAAGAGTTAAGAAAGGTAGCGGCATTGCTTCTGGCATTGACCTTGATTCTGTCTGTGGTCCCCATGGGCGGTCTGGTTGCTTTTGCGGAAGAAGATGTTACAACTACCGTGGAACCCCCTGTTGGCTCCGAACCGGCAGAAGAAGTCAGTGAAGAGACTGCGGAAGCTGCGGCTTTGTTACAGAGCCTGAACATTTTAAAGGGTGACGAACAAGGGAATTTAAACCTGACGGGAGATGTTACCCGTGCAGAGTTTTCTACGTTTGTTGTCCGTATGATTGGTCAGGAAAGCGTAGCACAGGTTTCCGGCGGAAAGAAGATTTTTGACGACGTTGCCGTAGACCATTGGGGCAACGGTTTCATTGATGTTGCTTATAACGCAGGGATTATCCTGGGTTATGGTTACGGAAACTTCGGCCCCGAAAGCCCCGTTACTTATGATCAGGCGATCAAAATGATCGTTTGTGCACTGGGTTACGGCGATGTTGCTATCCAGCGCGGCGGTTGGCCTACCGGCTACCTGCGCGTCGCAGACGAGAAAAAGGTGACCAAGGGCATCAAGATCGCCGGTGGTGAGCCTGCAAAGCGCGGCGACATTGTTTCCATGATCTATAATTCGTTGGAAATCGACGTCATGCGCAAAGAAAAGGTCATCAAAAAAGGTAAAGAAGCGGTTGAATATATCGTTGTCAAGGGCGATAACGTATTAACTTACTACCTGGGCTTGCATAAGGCCGAGGGTATTGTTACTGCCAACGGCTTCACCAGCATTGCAAACTCTGAAAGAATTAAAGACGGACAGATTCAGCTGGGCTACGTTGACCTGTTTGAGGTAAACGAGAGCGGCGCCGACCGCTACCTGGGCCAGTCTGTTGACTTGTATTACTTCGTTGACGACGTATACAACAAAAAGAATATCGTTTCTGTTAAGCCCAAGGACGATAATGTAGTTGTGACCATCGAAGGCGATAGCATCTTGTTGGATCAAACCGCGGCCGAAGAACTGGTTTGGGAAGAAGATGGCAACGAAGTCGAATTCTTGCTGAATACCGAAGCCGCCATCATTGAAAACCAGCGTTTTAAAGGGTTCTTGAACAGCGTTCCGTTGTCCACCATCACCCCTGATAACGGCACCGTTACGTTGATCGATAACGATGATGACGAATCTGCAGACGTTATTATTGTTGACGCCTTTCAGACCTTGATCGTTGATGACGTGTATGAGGATGCGATCACCGATAAGTATACCGGTTCCGGCGTATTTTACGACTTGGATGTTAACAGCACCTCTGACGACGTAACCATTAAGGATAAAGACGGCAACGACGTTGATATCACCAAGCTGAAGGAATGGGACGTTGTTTGCCTGTATCAGAGTGGTGATCAGAGCGTCAGAAATGCTATTGTGACCACCGACAAGGTCAAGGGCAAACTGACCAAGAAGACCAGCGACGGTTGGTACACCGTTGACGGGAAGACTTACAAATTCTCCAATGCGTACCAGACCTTCTTGGAATCCAACTCTGCCGAAGTCCCCAAGTTGGGTGAAAGTTACACCTTCCTTTTAGATATCAACGGTAAGATCGCAGGTTGCCAAAAGGATGCTGCGACTCTGGCTTCCAATCAGTCGTACGGTTACTTAATCAGCGCCAAGAAGAACAACGCAGAAGGGCGCGCCAAACTGTACATTTACACCGGCAGAGGAAAGTTTGAGACCATCCAGACTGCCGAAAAGCTGAAGGTTAACGGCTATCCCAAGGACAGAACTTCTACCGAGAGAGTCGACCTGCTTTTCATCAACGAGACCGATCGTTCTCGTGTTCTGAAAGAGATTACTTCCGAAGAACTGATTACCGAGCGCACATATTTCGATAACGTATTGGCGACCGGTGCAATCCTGTATAAGACCAATGCAGACGGCGAAATCATTGAGTTGCTGACCGACACCTCTGATGCTGACGCATACCCTGACTTTAAGGACTACCACAGTGGTCTGTTTGTACAGGCAGCAGGTGACAACGCTTCTCTTTATAACTATGCCAACATTTTGGGCGGTAAGTTCCGCATTACTTCTAAAACTGTAAAGTTGCAGGTTCCTCAAAATCTGGAAGAAGAGGATCTCTTTGCATTCGGTCCTCCCGCTTTGTTCTCCAGCGGTGACAAGGGCCCCTACAACGTTGAACTTTACGATGTAAAGGAAGACGGTGAGGTTGGGTTGGCCATCTTCCGTCCCACTTACGAAATTAAGGCAGACTTCTACTACGATGGCGGCGGTCTCTTCTATATCTTCCGTGATGCTGAAGAGATGCTGAATGCAGACGATGAAGTTGTTAGTTCCATTAACTTCGGTACCGACGATTCCATTAAGAACAGAGAAGTTGCTACCGGCACTCGTTTCGCAGAGTTGACCTCGTTGGATGACCAGCTTACCGCACGTAAGAATCTGGGCACCGAAGTCGAGGGCGTTTACGAATTCTACAATCAGGGTAAGGATATTGTGGCAAATTACCACTATGCAGAACCTCAAGATGTTTTTGAACTCTCTTTTGGTGATGCCATTGCGGTTGTTACCAGCATGAACAAAGCCTCTTCCGTCGGTCCCCTGCTGAAACTAACCGGTACTGATATTACCGATCCTTCCAACCCCCGTGATGTTGACTTGCGGGATGTTCACTTCGAGTACGGCAATTCCTCGGAGGTCAGCTCTAAGATCGATGGAATTGACAACCTCGAGGACCTGTTGGATCCCTCTATTCCCTTTGACGATAAGGGCTTTGAAAATGCCGTCGGGCGTATTATCTACTACGGCGAGGTCGTTGACAGCACTTCTACCACGATGACCTTCTTCACTACTACCAAACAGTTGTCGGATGGTAGCCTGGTTCGTACCAAGCGTATGGTTCCCACCGGATCCGTTCAGCAGACGCTCATTATCGACATGACCAACAAGACCGTTAAAACCGGTGCCGCTTCCAGTGCCCGTAAGGGTGACAAGGTGTTGGTAAACTTCCGTGAAGCTTTGGCGAACAACTGTTACATTTACATTTATCGCTGGTAATCACATAAGAAAGGAGAATCAGTCGTATGAAAAACGCAAAACGTCTGGTCAGTGTGTTAACGGTTGTTTGCATGATTTTCTCGTTGTTTTCCACCGTTACCTTTGCTGCCCAATACAATCTGACCATTGACTCGATCGAGAGCGATATTGCCCCCGGCGCAACCGGAAGACAATTTACGGTTATCGGCACCTTAGACGGCGCCGCAGCAGATATTCCTGTGAACGTTGCCCTCTTTAAGGGGACGACCGACCCCGTAACCCAAGTGGTTAACGTCGTTCGGACGGATGATGCGGGAAAGTTTAAGCAGACCTACACCATCCCCTTTGATGGTGACTTTGAAGGAGATTATCTGGTTGTTGCAAACAGCCCCAATGCTGTTGATCCCAAGGCTGCTAAGTTCACCATGACCCCCGCTAAAACCACCGCAACCATTACTTCTCTTTCTATTAAAAATGATAGAGAGATCTTGGACGCCACTGTGAACGAGTTGGATAAAACCATTACGATTAGCGAGGTTCCCAGTAAAGTGGGGCTGAATCCCGTTGAAGTAACCATCGTTTCGGATGCTGTTGCAGTTAAGATTGGCGACACCGACATTCCCAAAGATCCGGAGACGAAAAAATTTATCGGTTCCGTTTCCTGTGAAGATGGGGTTCCTCAGACGATTACCTTAACTCCGGAAGTTTCGGTTGACCCTGTTGCCCCTTACGAATTCACCATTGATTTTTCCGAAGAAAACGATACCGCTGAGCTGTCCGATGTTATGGTTGCTTTGTATAACCAAAAGACCGGCAATTTAAGAGGATTTTCTGCCGAGTTGAGCGTAGACGGTGAGGGCAATCAGACCGCTTTGGTCAGCCTCCCCGGCACCTTCGACCTCAGCAAAGCGTATGTCTCTTTTGCTACCACAGCAGAAACCGTTACCTATAACGGCAATCCTGTTATCAAGATTGAAGACTCCGTCGAACCTACCGAACTGGACTTCTCCAATCCCGAGAAGAGAGAAAGATTGGTCCTGGTAGCAGAGAGCGGAGATGAATATTATTGTGATATCATCATCAAAACCAACTCTGCCGAGTTTGAATGGATTGAACTGGATGTTGCAGGCGGTCCTGCTGAAGCAACAATCAACAAATCTGCAAAGACCATCACTGCTATGGTTCCCCAGTCCGTCGGTCTGAACGATCTGGTTGTTAACTTCGGCAGTTACGATGCCCCTGTTACCCACAACGGCCGTCCTTTCGTCAGCGGTGATACCTTGAGCTTTAACGAACCCCAGGTTCTGGTTTTAACCGACGACAAGGAAAACGAGTATGCGTATGAGATGACCGTAACCATCGACCCCAGTACGATTGCAACCCTGTACGAAGTCAAGGTCGCAGGTAAGGCTGCAACCATCGATCAGACCACGAAACAGGTTACGGTAGAAGTTCCTGCTACTGCCAATCTGACCAGACTGTTGTTTGCCTACACGGTCGCTCCCGGCGCAACAGTGAAGATCGGCGATGTTGTCGTTACATCGGGTACCGAATACAATTTCTTAGAAACTCCCAAAACCATTACGGTTACCCCCGCTAAAGAAGGCGTTCCTACATACGAGTATACCATTACGGTTACTCAAGCGGAAGGTGGTCCCTCTGAAGGAGATACCATCACTCAAACGCCTGATAACAATGGCAAAGAAGACTCCTTTGTCGTAACCGAAAAGCCCACTCCTCCCGTGGTTGTTCCCCCTGTTGCAACTGAAATTAAGTTTACTGACCTGGGGACTGCAGAATGGGCAAGAGAAGCAATCACCAATCTGGCTAAGAGAGGTGTCATCTCCGGTCGCAGTGCAACCGTCTTTGATCCTGACGGTTTGGTAACCCGCGAAGAATACGCAAAGATGCTGGTTTTGGCATTTGGTCTGACTGCAGATAATGCAAGCTGTGACTTTAACGATGTTCCTGAAGATGCTTGGTACTATGATTATGTTGCAATTGCTGCAAAACGCGGTGTTGTAAACGGTATCGGCAACAGCACCTTCGGTGTTGGTTCTACCATTACCCGCCAGGATATGGCTGTTATGACCTATCGTGCTGCAATGGCTGCCGGCAAGGCGATGGATATGGTTAACGAAGCAATCACCTTCGCTGATGATGCCGATATTGCCGAGTACGCTGCAGAAGCAGTTACCGTAATGCAACGAGCAGGTATCATCAATGGTATGGGCGGCAATACCTTTGCTCCCAACGGTACTGCAACCCGTGCACAGGCCGCCAAGATTATGGATATGGCCTCGAAATAATAGGGAAAGGAGAATTGAATCATGAAAAAAATGTATAAGACGTTAATTGCACTTTGCCTGACCGTCGCAATGCTCACTTCCTTATTTGCAGGTGTTTCCTTTGCTTCGGGCGGAGTTTGTGTAGAATGGTACGGATTTGATAACAACGTTACCGTTCCCCTGGGCGCAGGTACTTACACCTCTGTTGCTCCCAGTATGTTCCCTGCCAATGCAACCGAAACTGATCTCATCTGGAGTGTCAGCGACGAGAACAAGGCAACTATTGATCAAAACGGTGTTGTTACCTTGCTTGCCAAAGGAACTGTAACCGTCTACGCTACTCTCGAAAACACGAGTGCGCTGGTGCGCGACCCGAGTTTTGGTGTAAAGGGCGCATCCTACACCTTGACCATCACCGATGTTGCTTTAAATGCAAACCCCGGCGAAGTGAAATTTGCTTCTGCAGGTAAGGTAAAGAACGTGGGAATTGAAGGGGCTACCGGTCCTCTGGTAATCGAAGGCACCAGTAACGCATTGGTTTCTACTGCTGAAGTAATCAACGACAGCATCGTTGCTGTCAGTGCTTTGGCTCCCGGTTATGCCGAAATCACCGTTAGCGACGGTACGAACAGCCTGGTAATTCCTGTTTTTGTTCAGCCTGTTGACCTTATTGGCTCCTTGGAAACCTGGAGGGCGCTCTTCCCCCAACCCGCAGAGGGTGAAACCGTTTCTGCTTCTCAGGCAGGGTATCTGCAATGGTGGATGGAAAGCATCCCGATCAACAAAAACGCGACCGGAGCGAATGCGGGTGCCGGCGTTTTGGGCTACGGCAAACCGATGTTGCACACCGAAAACCTGACGGTTACCCATAGCGGCAACACCGCCGGAGACGGGAAAACCTTCTTCCGTTGGTTGAACGACGGGAGTAACTACTACAACTTTAATCTCAATAAGGGTGCGACTGCCCAGGACAAATATCAGTTCTTTAATATTCGTGCCCCCAAAAAAGGAACGGTCAACATCAGCCCCAAGTCTTTGGAGGGGATGAGCAGTGACAGACAAAAGTCGGATGGTTCCTACATTGCTATTTTTGTCGAAGATTCTCAAGGCAATTTAACCCGTGTATTCCCTGCAGAAACCGATGCGGACGAATATGTAGACGATAGTAACAATTATGCAATTTTGAACGTTACCCGTAACTGGTTGTGGGTATACCCGACTCAGACCTATTTCGGTAAGTTCCAGGTGGGTGACACCTATCATCAGGGCGATAGCAACGCAGAGATACTGGACCCCGCAGGTGAACCTTACAAGCTGACCCAGGAACGTTATAATGAGCGGGAAGACTTCGTTAAAAACGGAGCCACGTTCGACGTAGCAGCGGGGGATATCATCCGCGTTGTAATGCACTGCGGTCATGACGAGTACGCTGATAGCATTGGGTTCACCCCCATCTTCCGTTATCTCGACGCTGATGTTACCGGTGTCGTTGAAAGCGAAACCGCAACCGATATTCAAATTGTCAAAGGGAAGACAACAACCTTCATGGCACGTCTCACCCCCATCGGCGCTACCGCTCCCGTATCTTTTTCATCCGCCTACAAAGCAGGCACCAATGTTACTTTCAAGAGTGCGGTTTATCGCACCGGTAGCGACACCAACCTTGACGATTATGGTTGCGTAGACATTACCTTGGAAGCCGCTGAAGATTCTGCTCTTGGTGTGGGTTATTATCGCGTGAACTTCGGCACCTTTAGCAAACTGATTCGCGTCAGTGTTGTCAATGATGCCTCCGGCGGAGATGCTGAAGATGGCGAAGAGGCCGGTGTAGAAGTTGTCCTTGGCGAAAATGCCGGTTCGGACACTACCCCCGAAGGCCCTGGTGATGAAGGTGGCGACGAACCTTTCACCTTTGAATTCAATACCAAAGATACTTCTGTTTCCTTATCCGAAGTTAAAAGAACACTTAGCAGAATTACGTGGAAGAACAGCAACACTACCGATACTGCAAAGGAATATTGTATCTTTACTGTTCCTGAAGGCGGCCTGGGCGAGGTAATTGACCTGGGGAACCTACCTCAGGCACCTGCTGATTATGGCTATGATGAATTTACCGCTTCGGCAAATGCATCCGACTCTAACGAGGGAAGTGCTTTGAAATTCACTCCTAGCACTACGACCTATTGGGGTAGAGGCAAAAGCATTGACATTTTCTGGTTTGTTGGTAGCTGGGATAACTTGGCTAAGAACGGATTGTATACCCTCTATACGCAAACGCCTTGTGTTTATGAGTAAAAGAAGAAGAGCGCTTTGGCGCTCTTCTTTTATTCGAGGTGATAATAATGAAAAAAGACACTTGGGCAAAGTTTTTTCTAATTGCTGAGTCGGTCTGGATTTTGCTGATGTTGGTGAATTCCTATTGGCTGGGCTTTCAGCTTCAGGTCCCCCATTTGCTTTTGGTGTTGCCCCTTGGGGTTTTTGTCGGAAACACTTGGGCACTCTTAAGAACGAAGAAAGTTTGGCTCTTCTTTTTACAAGTATTGGGGCTGCTTTTGCTCTTCAGCGGGAGCGTGACTTATATGCTGGCAGCCCTCTCCTTGTTGCCTGTCATCTTTGTCCCCCATTTCTTTTCAAAGAAGTGGCTGAAACCTTTGGCAACGGTTATTGTGATCATGATGGTCACTATGGCAGGTGTGTCGGCGTACATCCTCTTTACCGCCGAAGCCCCTGCTGTGGCGGTTGAACAGTCCCATCCTCTGGGCAATGCCCTGTTGGAAGTGCGCAGTCAGACGGTCACTGCCGAAGTCGGTCCCGAGACCCTGCGAGGAGTGTATTTTGAAAAATCGGTTGCAGGTTGTACCTTTACCCGACTCCTTTATGTTTGTACCGACGATCGGGAAATCACCCTCTCCTGGGCAGATAACAAAACCGCCGTTATCAATGGCCAAACCTGTTCGGTTTGGTTTTCCAGACTGATCAGCGAATAACGGAAGGCATTGGCGCATACCTTCTAATAGCCCCGTCTTGTGGCGGGGCTTATTTTTTTGGGAGGGAGAATATGTTTTATACTGTCAATCGTCATACCCTGGCAGGAGTGGGGCTTTGCCTTGTGTTAGCGTTGGTCATTACCCTTGTGGGAGCCTGGACCGCCGGCACCGACCTGGCGGTCGACGGAAACTGGGGATTGAGCTTCCAGACCGAGGGGGAGGCACCCGTGGGCAATGCCACCGCCGACTTTTTAAAACAGTACGGCGCATGTTTTGTGGGGGACACCAGCCAAAAGGTGCTTTACCTCACTTTCGATGCGGGGTACGAGAACGGGTACACTGCGAGTATTTTGGATACCCTGAAAAAACACCAAGTGCCTGCCGCCTTTTTCCTGGTAGGGAATTACATTGATACCGCCCCTGATCTGGTCAAACGGATGGTAGCAGAGGGCCATTTGGTGGGAAACCATACCAACCGTCATCCTGATATGTCCGCTATTGCTGATGCCCATGCCTTTCAAAAAGAACTAAATGATTTAGAAGCAAAATACCAAGCCCTGATAGGGAGCGAAATGCCTAAGTTTTACCGTCCTCCCCAAGGGAAATACAGCGAGGAAAATCTAAAGCAGGCCCACGCTTTGGGGTATAAAACGATCTTTTGGAGCCTTGCCTATGTAGACTGGTACAATGACCGCCAGCCGACTGCCGACCAAGCCTTTGCCAAACTGATGCCCCGGATCCATAACGGCGCGGTCATCCTGCTTCATTCCACCTCCAAAACCAACGCTGAAATTCTGGACGAATTTTTGACCCGTCTTAAAAAGGATGGCTATACCTTTGCTCGGCTGAACGATTTGATGTCGAATTAGGGCGAATTCTTTTTTATCAAACCTCTTGACGAAAGGGCAAATCGGGGGTATAATGAAATAAAAAAGAACAAATGTTCGGTAAAGGAGAAAGAAATGGAAGAAAAATGTTTAGGTTGCGGAAGAAGAATTACCCCCCAGCAACATCGTGTGTATTTTATGAGCAGGCCTTTTCACGATTCAGTTTGTGCGTTTGAGTGGTTTGCCCGCAACCAAATGGGCAGACTGATGGTAGTGGAGGAGCGTCAGGGGGAGTATATCAACCTGATGACAGATTTTTTGAATGAGCATGGTCTTGCCTACGAATGGTACGAGTATTTCAAGAAATTTTGGAGGTAAACAAAAGATGAAGTGTGACGAGATCAAAAAGATCTTTCGCGGGATTCGAAGCACAAAAAAAGAAATGGAGTTAAGACTCGCATTTCTTAAAGACGTGCAAAGTATGGACTTTGATACCACCGGGATAGAGGCGTCTATTCTGCGGGAATACAAAAAACTGGAGAGCCGTGTTTTGTTGGCAGACCGTATGTTAGACACCTTAGAACCCGAAGAACGGGCGGTACTGACAGCAAGGTACTATGATGGAATCCGCTGGGAATACATCGAGCCGGTATTACAGTACAGCATTTCTCAATGTCAGCGGATTCATAATCGGGCGATTCGCAAACTTATGTCCTTTTCCGATGGAGAATCCGCGTCCCGACCCACCAAAGAAGCAGAAAGACCAGCGCTCCTGCAGCATCAATAAGCACATCCCGTAACTCGCTGGAACGCCCTTCAACGAAGTGTTGGTGAATCTCGTCGGTGACGGCGTAAAGCACCGTGGTTGTATAAGAAAATAAATAAGGAAAGCGCAGCCGTTTAAAGGTAGAAAAGAAGCCGTAAAGACTTCCTGACAGGAAGAAGAAACAAAGAAAGTGGGCGATTTTTCGGACGGTTTTTTGAGACAGCCCTACCGAGTCGGAAACGGGTTTACTGATGCCGGTGGATTGTGCGGCAGGCATATCGGAAAAATAGAAGATTGCCGCCATCAGAAAAAGACTTAATAAAAGAAAAAGAATCCGCTTTTTCATAAAAACTCCTTTCACATAGAAAACTCGTTTTCGGAAATACTAACATGGCAGTACCAAGTATAAAGGAGGAATCTGTCATGCCCAATTTAAGTTGTAATGTTACCAACTGTACCAACAACAAAGACAATTACTGTTGTATCAGTCACATTAATGTCGGCGGATTCGGCGCCGTAAAACCCTGTGATACCTGTTGCGAAAGTTATGCACCCCAAATGGGTACCCAAAACGCCACTTATCATGAAAACCGTGTGGTGGATATCCTTTGTAAGGCGACCCATTGCACTTATAACGAACAGCAGAAGTGCAGTGCGCCTCAGGTTGACATCGGCGGACATTCGGCTTGCACCTGCGGCGAGACCGAGTGTCGCACCTTTGTTTGTGACATCAACAGAAAGTAAAAGAAAAGCGGTGAGAATACTCACCGCTCTTTTTTAGCGCAACTTGTTGAAGTAAGGTTTTTCCAACGGCTTGTAAATAATCAGAGCCAAAGCAAAGTCAATCAGATAGTGCAATGCAGTACCGATTAAAATCAGACCCATGGTGTAGTTTAAGGTCAATCCCTTTAAGTCAATACCCATGGAAACATACAACAGCCAAACAACCAGCGCCTCTAACCCGGCGTGTACAGCAGCGGTGACGATGAAGGTCAGCCACATGGGCTGCTTTTTCTGAATCATATATCCGCCCAGCAGAGCAAAGGGGATATGCATTGCTGCACGAAGCCCGATAATGGGGTTCATGGCAAAGCAGAAGCCGATGGCAGAACCTGCCGAAACGGCGGCGCCCATCCAAGGAGCGATAAACATTGCCAGGACAATGGGGGTATGTGCGGCCAGGGTCGCAGTGAAAACGCCGTCCATATACAGTTTCGGCATCAAGAACGGAACCATAATAGCGATGGCCGTAAAGAGCGCTGCTAAAACCAACTGATGAATGTGTTTGGACGATTGCATACAAGAAGACCTCTTTTCGTTAGTAATTTAACAATATTATACTCCTTTGAGGATGAAAAATCAAGTGTTTTTTAGGGAATCCGAATCTCATTTCCTGATTCTTTCCCCGCGAAAAAGGCATCCAGATTAGAAAGGGTCACTTCTGCAATGTGATAAAGTGCCTCCTCGGTAAAAAACGCCTGATGAGAAGTAATGATCACGTTGGGGCGGGAGACCAATAACGAAAGAGTCTCGTCCTGTACGGGGGTGTCCGACACATCCTCGAAAAAGACTTCCTCTTCTTCCTCGTAAACATCCA
>JAZOOX010000007.1:0-4786 GCA_045655245.1 Clostridia bacterium
CAGAACGACATGGCTACGATCCGACTTACCGTTTTGTCAGAATTGGTCGAAGAAGATGAACTTTGCCACAAGGGCATAAAAATCAGCGAAATTGAAATCGGATTTTACCCTGAAAGCGTAAATGAGGGAGTTATTCATAAAATATTCCCTACAACCCCTTCTTACAGGATCACTCTTTCTAATGGAGAAACGCGGATTTTCGGCGGGCTGGAGGAATAGCCTTGATTTTTTGCTGTAAAGATGCTATAATATAAGGTGAGGAGTTGGATGCCCCTCACCTTATTAATTCTCTGGAGGAATCTATGGACGAACTCGTAATCAAAGGTGGAAAACCGTTACGCGGCGAAGTGACCATCAGCGGCAGTAAAAATGCGGCTGTTGCAATCATCCCTGCGGCTTTGTTGGTCAACGGGGTTTGCCGCATCGAAAACGTTCCGGATATCAGCGATGTAAAGGTGTTAATTGAACTGTTGAACAGCGTGGGCGCTGTTTGCACCCGCCCTGATGACAGCACGTTGGAAATTGATGCTCGCAATGTGCATAAACATAACCCCCCTTACGAACTGGCGCGTCAGTTACGGGCGTCCTATTACTTACTGGGGGCACTGTTGGGGCGCTTAAACCGCGTCCAGCTTTGTGAACCCGGCGGTTGCAATTTCGGTCACCGTCCTATCGACCAGCACGAAAAAGGGTTCATTGCCCTGGGTGCAAAGGTCGAGCGAATCAGCGAAACCCTAATGGTGTATACCGAGGAACTGCAGGGCAACAAGGTTTTTTTGGATATGCCCAGCGTAGGTGCCACCATTAACATTATGTTGGCGGCAGTTTTGGCAAACGGTCGGACCGTGATCGAATCTGCGGCAAAAGAACCCCATATCGTTGCGGTGGCAGAGTTCCTGAATGCTATGGGCGCCGATATTACGGGTGCGGGTACCGATACCATTAAAATCGACGGCGTGGACAATCTCCACGGCGGCACTTATGAAATTATCCCCGACCAGATCGAAGCGGGAACCTATATGATTGCCGCCGCCGTTACCCGTGGTGATGTGCTGGTCAAAAATGTGATTCCGCGGCATATGGAAAGTCTTTCTTCCAAGCTGTCCGCAATGGGTATTACGGTGGAGCAGTACGACACCAGCATTCGTGTCGCCGCCCCCGAACGCCCTGTCAAAACCGCTGTCAAGACCGCGGTTTACCCCGGCTTCCCCACCGATTTGCAGTCCCCGATGGTGGCACTGATGGCACTTGCCGACGGCACCTCCAAAATGACCGAGGACGTTTACGGAGCTACCCGATTTGCCTACATTGACGAACTGCGCCGTTTGGGCGCCGACATCACCGTGGACGGCAACTGCGCTACCGTGTTCGGCAAACCGCGGTTAAAGGGCGCCTATGTCAGCAGTACCGATCTCCGCGGCGGCGCCGCCGTTTTATTGGCGGGTCTTGCGGCTGAAGGGGAGACGGTCATTAATACCATGAACCACATCGACCGTGGCTATGAAGGCATTGTCGAGAAGATGAAAGCCCTGGGCGCCGATTTGGAACGCCGCCCGGTTTTGGAGTGATTATGAGCCTCGTTTTATCCCCGTTATTCAGCGGAAGCAGCGGGAACGCCATCTATCTGTCCGACGGAACAACCTCCGTTTTGGTGGATGGCGGTGTCAGCGCCAAACGGATCGTCCGCGCGCTGGAAGCGTTGGACATTGACCCCGCAACCCTTTCCGCTATTTTGGTTACACATGAACATAAAGACCACATTTACGGCATCGGGCCAATGGCCCGTGCCTTTTCCTTGCCCGTTTATGCGACTCGCGGCACCTGGTTCGGAATGGACAGCGCTGTTGGCACGCTGAATCGGGAACAGCGTTACGCCGTGGTTCCCAACCAGCCTTTTAGGATTGGGAGTCTGGTGCTCTGTGCCGTGCCCATTCCCCATGATGCAAACGAACCCGTTTGCTACACCGTTTACAATGGCGGGGAGAAACTGGCGCTTGTCACCGATATCGGGCATATCGAGCCACAGATGGTACAAGCCCTATCCGGAGCGGAGTTTGTCTTTTTAGAAGCGAACCACGATTTGGAAATGTTGGAAAAAGGACCTTATCCCGCCTACTTAAAGCGCCGCATTGCGGGCGAAAAAGGACATTTGTCCAATACTGCCGCCGCTGAAATCGCCTGTACCCTTGCCAAAAGCGGTACGCGGGAGTTTTTACTGGCACATTTAAGTCAAGAGAACAACGCACCCGACATTGCCCTTGCTACCGTGGAAGCAGCGTTGCGGGAGTCGGGATGTTCCGCCTGTGTCAGTGTCGCTTCCCGGGCAGAGGACGGCAGAATTTTTCGTATTGGGTGAGAATATGCGACAAATCAGAATCTTGGCAGTAGGAAATTTAAAGGAAGACTATTGGCGCTCTGCGGCGGCAGAGTATCAAAAGCGGTTAGGTCGGTTTTGTCAGCTGACCGTACAGGAGATCGCCGAGGAGTCCAACCCCGAACAAGCCCTGAAAAAAGAGGGGGAACGCATCTTGGCGGCGTTGCACCCCGATTCCCTGGTCTTTGCCCTTTGCATCGAAGGCAAGGCGCAGGACTCGGTATCGTTTGGGAAAACTGTTGCCGAGGCCATGGCAACGGGAAAACGGGAACTGGTTTTTGTCATTGGAGGCAGCGAAGGTCTGTCGGATGCGGTCAAAGCCCGTGCCGATCGCAAGATCAGTTTTTCGCCTATGACCCTGCCCCACCAACTGGCGCGGATTATCTTGCTGGAACAACTCTTTCGCGGGTTTAAAATCCAGGCGGGAGAAAAATATCACAAATAAAAAAAGAGCCCCAAAGGGCTCTTTTTTGTTGCTTATTTCTTTTTGCCTTCTTTAGCGCAGTCGCTTACAACCTTGGACAGGGCGAGCAGAGCAATGATGTTGGGCAGGACCATCAGGTAGTTAAAGAAGTCGGTCAGTTCCCAAACCAAATCGTTTTGCAGAATCGAACCCAAGAAGATGAAGCCGATAGCGATAATCGAGTAGATGACAGTACCAACCTTGGCATGTTTGCCGCAGAGATACTGCATATTGATCTTACCAAAGAAGTTCCAGCCGATGATGGTGGACAAGGCGAAGAAGAGCAGGCAGATTGCAACGAAAGTGTTACCAAAACTGCCGAATACGCTGGATGCAGAAATCTGCATGGCGTTGGTCTTAGAAACAACGCCGCCTGCCAAAGCCGCCTGATAAGCATCACCGCTCAGACCTGCCAGAATACCGTCCTTGCAGTAGAGGCAAGAGATGACAACCAAAGCGGTTATGGTCAGAACAACGAAGGTGTCGATGAATACGCCGACCATCGCAACAACGCCCTGGTCGTGGGGCTTTTCAACATTTGCCTGAGCGTGTGCATGGGGGGTAGAACCCATACCTGCTTCGTTGGAGAAAAGGCCGCGCTTAGCACCCTGGCTGACAGCAGTTTTGATTGCCGCACCGATACCACCACCGATCAAAGCGGCAGGGGTGAAGGCGTACTTGAAGATCATGCCGAAAACAGCAGGAATGGTGTCGATCCGCGCAATCAGGATAATCAGACCGCCCAGTAAGAAAAGGCCTGCCATGATAGGTACCATTTTCTCGGTTACAGAAGCGATACGCTGAATACCGCCGATAAAGATGAATGCACAAACAGCGGCAATCACCAGACCGGTGACCCATACGGGGATACCGAAGGCAGTGTTGCAGGACTCTGCAATGGAGTTGGACTGTACCATCGAGCCCATAAAGCCCAGTGCCAAAACAGTGGCAATGGCGAAGAAGGTGGCAAGGAATTTGCCGAATCCGCCTTTGAAAACGCTCTTGATGTAGTAAACGGGACCGCCGTGTACGTCACCGTTTTCATCTACAACACGGGTCTTTTGTGCCAAGGTTGCTTCGGCATAGATGGTAGCCATACCCAAGAAGGCAATCAGCCACATCCAGAAAATCGCACCGGGACCGCCGATTAAGATGGCACCCGAAGCACCGACGATGTTACCGGTACCGACCTGAGCGGCAATAGCAGTTGCCAACGCCTGGAACGAGGTCAGACCGCTTGTGTTCTTACCGCCGCGGAGGGAGAAGTTACCGAAAACCTTCTTCATACCCTCGCCAAAGTGGCGAACCTGAACGAAACGGGTTTTGATGGTGAACCAAAGCCCTGCGCCAACCAACAGAATAATCAGTATGTAGTCTGTCAGAAAGCCGTTGATTTTTGCAACAAGATTCAATAATGCTGCTTCCATAGTGTGTTTCCTCCTATAAATAAAATAAGCAGATTGTGCACAAACACAATCTGCCCAAAATTAAACAAATCCAAAAAACTTGACTTTGTCCTTTTGCCTGAGAGATTTGGCTTGCGCCTTGCACCTTCGGCCCTCAATTCAATGAGTTTCTCCAAAGTTCTGTCAGCTTGCAGTCTCTATCCTTGCGGACACCTGAGAGCGTTACTCCTTCGGTTGCTGTTGCATTTCCTGCAAACGTCACACAGAAATATTTAGTTAACGTGGATGATTATACTACACCTTTTGACAAAATGCAAGAGTTTTTTTAAAAAATGTTTTTCTGCGCCCTCTCAGGGTTCGAATCCCACAAGCACAAAAAAAGCACCCGCAAGGGGTGCTCTTTTCGTGGCGCGCTTGAAGGGATGCAACTGCTTTGCACTTGCCTTGCTGGGCGACCCAAAGGCAAAGCCTTTTGGTACCCGCCTTCGCACCGCCCACCTGCAAAAAGGTAATCCATACCTTTTTGCTACGGTGTGCGCCCTC
>JAZOOX010000008.1:0-3582 GCA_045655245.1 Clostridia bacterium
ATAAACTCTGCACGGGTAATTTGGGCTTCGGGGTCAAAGATGCCGGGGGCTTTCCCCGAAATGATCCCGTCCCGTGCCAGGGGCAGGACATAGTTTTTTGCCCAGTGGCCGTTAAGGTCGGTAAACCCGTCCTCGGCGGCAAGGGCAACGGGGAGCATTGCCGTTAAAAGGGCCCATGCCAAAAGGATACACAATACTTTCTTCATCATTTTTCCTCCAAGTGTTTCTTTTGCCTTATTATAACAAAATCTCCTCTCCGGGTCAACAAAAAAGTCCAACCGAAGTTGGACTTTTTTATCGTTACTTTTGGATGTTTTTGGTCTCGCTGCTGGTGCGGACTTCGGTGCGGCTGCTCTTCCACACGTTGCCCGAAAGAACGGCACCGTCCACCTTGTCCAGATAGATACTTGCAAAGCCTTCTTTCACGTTGGCGTGAGGTTCTTCGATGGTGTTGTTTTTCACCACGACGCCGGTGGCGTACGAAAGCATTATATCCTCTTGGAAGCTGTTGCGGATGGTGTTGCCTTCGATCACGATATTTTCGTTGTCCCAGCCGTTATAGCCCTGGATACGGATGGAGGCAAACCCGCCGAAACCGCAAGTGTCAATGGTGTTGTTCCTTACGGTAACGTTGCGCACATAGTCGGATTCCATCCAGTTGAACTCGGGGGACATCAGAATGGCGCCGGCAGAGCAGTTACGGATGGTATTGCCTTCAATCAAGCCGTCCGAGCCTTTGACTACGATGCCGCGGGGACGGATGTTTTCGTAAACGCTGTTGCGAATGACAAAGCCGTTACAGTTGCGGGAGGCGTTGGTGACCCAGCCTGCAGGAGCAAGACCTTTAACCGGGGTAGCCAGCTTGACGGTAACGTAACCGTCGGGCGTGAAGGTAGAAACGCCCATATCCTCGCCCAAGTTGGTGGCAGGTTTGTAGTCAGCGGGTTTTTCGGTCATCTTTTCGATCACCGAGGCGGCAATAAAGCTGCCGTCGGGGGTATAGAAGCGAAGCTCGTCCCCTTCCAGAACATAGCCGTTGGAGTTGGAGCTCAGTGCAAGAACAAACTCGGTATCATTCTTGGTTTCCGCAATGCGGGAGAAAGCGCCGTAGCAGTTAAAGCCGTCGTCCCCCGAACCGGCAAAGCGGCAGTTTTGGATGGTGGGACCCACTTCCATATAGTTGATGTGTGCCGCATCGGCGATGGAGGACATCACGCGGTCCTCGATGGCACCCAGAGGACGGGGACCCGGCTCGACACGGAAGTTGTCAAACAGGTGTGCGCCGTAGCCGCCCATGATGCCCAAACCGACTGCACCGCCCCAGGCACCCATATTGATGAATTTACATTCTTTCGAATCGGTGACCGAGACACAGGTTCTGGTGGTGGTGCGGCTGCCCCCTGCCAAAATGTCTCCGGGTTCGATTCCCAGCTGGGTCATCCGCGCGTTTTTCAGACGGTACTTACGGCCGCTGATTTTTTCAATCTTGGAAAAGTTGTTTACTTGGTCGGTCCGCACGCCCACATGGGGAGTACCGTCCGCCTTATAGATTTGGGTATTGATTTCGTCGGTGAATCCCGAACGGTCTTCTTCATAAATACGATAACCCAGGGGGATCTCGATCTCCAGGCAAAGGTCCTCCGTCTTGACGGCGGTAACACGTGCCTGCCACATGGTCAGCGGCTCGTAGTCGACATTAAAGTCTTTGATGGTGACGTTTTCACAGTCCACCATTTGGATACCTGCACCGCTGGGACTCTGACAGAGCATGGTGGAGCCGTTCCCTTCAATAACGAAATCCTTCATCCCTGACAGGTTTAAATGGATGTTCGCCTTGGGGGTCACACGGTAAGCGCCCTTTTCCAACGAAATGGACTTTTCTCCTGCGTTGTAGGCGTCCATGATCTTTTGTTGCAGGTCAATCTCGAAAATCGGAGCGTCGTAAACGGGATGATACTCCCCTGCCTTCAGCTCACGGACAGGCTTGTTCAGCAGGTCGCGGAAACGCTTGATAATAACTGCCGCTTCGGCACGGGTAGCGTTCCCTTTGGCGTTAAAACTGCCGTCGGGGTTGCCTGTAACAATGCCCTCCCCTGCGGCTTTGGCGATGTAATCCTTCGTCCAGGAGGAGAAGGTGTCGGCGTCGGTAAACCCGTCTTTTTGATTCAAGAGAGTACCCCGGATTTTTTCTGCCAGGCGGACAACGACCGAGGTCATCTCGTCACGGCTGATGGGGCGGTCGGGCTTGAACTTGCCGTCTTTGACCAGGTTTTCGTCAATGACGCCGTAAGCTTTGGCGGCAGAGATCGTTTTGGCAAACCAGGCGTTTTCGGCAACATCCGAATACGGGGATTTCTCATCCTCGTGAAGGTTGGTCAGATTGGCAACCAGGGTAATAAACTCTGCACGGGTAATTTGGGCTTCGGGGTCAAAGATGCCGGGGGCTTTCCCCGAAATGATCCCGTCCCGTGCCAGGGGCAGGACATAGTTTTTTGCCCAGTGGCCGTTAAGGTCGGTAAAGCTTACCGTTGTTGCTCCAAGGGTGGCGGGGACCATCGCAAACAGCAACACCACGGACAAAACAGCACATAATACTCTTTTCATTGGTTTTCCTCCAGAAATTAAATTGTATCATCATTATAACAAACTTTCTCCGAAAATGCAACAAAAAAGTCCAACCGACGCTGGACTTTTTTGTTCTTTTACGAGAAGGATACGGGGTTGGTTTCGCCGTTGGCAAAGGCGTTGGGACCGGGGTCGGACATCGAGAAATACATCCGTGCCGCCTTGGTGGTACCAAAGTCTTTGTTCGAACCCGAATTTTGCACCTTGTTAAAGGCATCGCGGAACATTTGGTTGTGGGCTTCTTCCCGATTCAGCAAAAAGTCGATGGTCTCCCGCACCTTTTTATCCTCGATCTGTCGGTAAAGGTATTGGTAAACCACCTTCGCCCGCTGTTCGGATGCGATGTTGCTGAGCAGGTCAGCGCACAAGTCCCCCGTAACGGTAACATAGTCCGCCGTCCAGGAGTACCCCGAAGCGTTGATGAGACCGGGGTTAAGACCCAAAATAACGTGGGACTGGATCTCCCCCGAGGGGACTTTTTGGGCATCCACGTCGTGGCCGTTTAAAAGGTTGATGGTCTGCGCCACCATTTCCATATGACCCAGTTCCTCGGCGGCGATGTCTAAGAACAGGTCCTTAATCTCGGGGTCTTTGATCCTGAAGCTTTGGGACATATACTGCATTGCCGCTTTCATTTCGCCGTTGCCGCCGCCCAACTGTTCCTGGAGGAGTGCGGCATACTGGGGGTTTGGCTTTTCGATCTCTACCGGATGAAAAAGCAGTTTTTCGTGTTTGAACATACGATTGCCTCCTTTTATTTTCTATCGTATATTTTTGCCGGTTTTTGCAATGATATACATAATTACACGATTTGGAGGAAGGACTATGAACTCGGTTTGGGAACAGCGCAGTACCCCCGTTACCTTTCACCCCCTTAAGGGGGACAAGTCCACCGATGTTTTAATCGTCGGCGGCGGGATTGCAGGTCTTTTATGCGCTCGGACACTCAGGGATGCA
>JAZOOX010000009.1:0-34689 GCA_045655245.1 Clostridia bacterium
CGTCCGCCGGATGTCATCAACTGAATATAGTCAATGATCACCAGCTGAATATCCTGCTCCATTTTATATTTTCGGCATTTTGAGCGAAGCTCTGTCGAAGAAATACCCGGCGTATCATCAATGATCAGTTTGGATCCGCCAATCACCTCTGATGCCTCTGCCAGATTCTCCCATTCTGTATCCGTCAGATTTCCAGAACGGATATTCTGCGCATCGATCTTGGCCTCCATCGCAAAAAGACGGTTGACCAGCTGTTCCTTGGACATTTCCAAAGAGAAAATGGCGGTGGGCACTTTCGCCTTGATGGCAGCGTACTCGGCAATGTTCAAGGCAAAACTGGTTTTACCCATTGCGGGTCGGGCAGCAAGGATGATCAGGTCAGAGGGCTGAAACCCCGATGTATTTAAGTCCAGGTCGGTAAACCCGGAGGGGACACCGGTTAATCTGCCGCTGTTTTTGGAACGCTCCTGCAACTGCTCAAAGGTATCTGCCATAACGTCTTTGATATGGGCAAACCCCTTTAGGCGGCGTTTTTGCATCACGTCGAACAGTTTTTGTTCGGCAAAGTCCATGATGTGTGGCACTTCCCCTGCGCCCTCGATCCCTGCAGAGACGATCTCCTGCCCTGCCAAAATCAGGCGGCGCAAAGCGGCGTGGTCTTCGATGATCCCCGCATAGTGGCGGATATTCTCGGTGGTGGGAACGCCTAACGCCAACTGGGACAGATAGGTTACCCCGCCTACCCCGTCTAAATTTCCGTCTTCACGGAGCTGTTCGGAAACGGTGACGATATCGATGGGCTTGTTGGTGTTAAACAGCATAGCCATTGCGCCGAAAATAATTTTGTTGGATGTCAGGAAGAAATCGTCTTCCCGCAACAGCTCTGCAACATCCACAAATGTTTCGCCGTCAACCAGAATGGCGCCTAAGACCGCCTGTTCCGCTTCCTGGCTATAAGGATAATTGGTGCTTTTTACCTCCTCCATGGGGGGCCTCCTTATTCTTCAACAGATACTTTTAATTCTGCCGTTACCTTGGGATGCAGTTTAACGGTGACGGTAGAGGTACCGATGGCTTTAATGCCGTCACCTGCGCTGATTTTCCGTTTGTCGACTGAAATCTTATGTTGTTTTTCCAGACCTTCGGCAATGTCCATGCCCGTAACCGAGCCGAACAGCCGTCCGCCTGCACCGGCTTTGGCGTGGATGACAACCGTCTTTTCACTCAAAACCTTTGCCAGAGCTTGGGCTTCTTCCAACTCTTGCTGAAGACGTTTCCGCTCCGCTTCTTTTTGGTGACCCAGTTCGGTAATGCTGGATGCAGTCGCCTCTTTTGCCAGTTTGCGGGGGAACAGGAAGTTGCGGGCATAGCCGTCACTGGTGTTGATCAGATCCCCTTTTTTGCCTTGACCTTTGACATCCTGCAGTAAAATAACTTTCATGGTAATTCCTCCTATTAAGTCCTTGGCTTAACCTAAGACGATATCAATAGCTTCTTTCAATTTTTCGATTGCTTCCTGGGCGGTGCAGTCTTTTAGTTGCGCACCAGCGACGTTTAAGTGACCGCCGCCGCCCAGCTTTTCCATAATCAGCTGGACGTTGATCTCGCCCAACGAGCGGGCGCTGATCATGACCGTATCCGCAGCTTTGTGTACCACAAAGGATGCTGTGATATCGGTAACCGACAGCATTTCGTCGGCAATCTGTGCACTTAAAATTTGTGCATCATACAGCTGGTCGTCGCAGATGGCAATGGCGATATGTTTGCGATAAATGACCGACGACCCGATAATCTGCGATTTTTTGACGTAGGTGTATAAGTCGTTTTGGAATAGCTTTTTGATGCCGATGGTGTCCACACCCGACTTTTTAAGAACCGACGCGGTTTCGAAGGTCCGTACCCCCGTTTGGAAGGTAAAGTTCTTGGTGTCCATGGCAATCCCGGCGTACAGGGCCTCTGCTTCCATTTTTTCCAAGGTGCGTTTGGGGTCGAGGTAAACCAGCATCTCGGTTACCATTTCGCAGGTGGAAGAAGCAAAAGGCTCGTGATAAACCAATACGGGATTCTGCACAAAATCGGCAGATTTACGATGGTGGTCAATGACCACGATATGCTTGGACTCTTCGATTAATCGGGTACACTGGGCGTAACTGGGGCGATGAGTGTCCAGTAAAATGACCAGCGTGTTGGGGGTTCGTTGTTCCAGTGCCGTTTCAGAGGACAGGAACACGTTGTGGTACTTGGGGTTTTCGGCAAAGCGGTCTAACAGGCGATTAACGGTGTCGTGAACCTCGTCTAAAACGATGTGGCAGGGAACGCCCGTTTTGGAAAGAACCGAGAACAGACCGATGGCAGACCCCACCGAGTCCAGATCCCCGTTTTTATGCCCCATGAGGTAAACCTGGTCGGCTCCGTTGACCAACTCGGACAAGGCAAAGGCGATAACACGCGCCTTTACCCGAGAAGATTTTTCGACGGCGGTGGATTTTCCGCCAAAGAACTCGAACTTGTCACCTCGTTTGATGACCGCCTGGTCACCGCCGCGGCCTAACGCCATATCCAAAGCGGCTTTGGCGCCTGATGCGGCATCGGAGAAATGGTTGCCGCCCGCGCCGATACCGATGCTGATGGTTAGCGGCGTGTTCTTATCGGGGAGCAGTTCTTTGATGCTTTCAAGCAACCTGAATTTTTCCTCGGCAAAGCGGACCAGATTCTCTTGCTCAAAAACAAACAGATAACGGTCTCGTTCCAGTTTCTTAAAAATGCCCTGAGCCGCTGCCGCCCATTCGGAAATATGGCGGTCTACCCGAGCGACAAAATGACCTCGTTCGGCGTCGGGGACTTTAGAGAAGGCTTCGTCATAATTGTCCAAAACCAAGTTGGCAACGCAGAGTTTTTCTGCCTGATAACGGGTAACCAAATCCTCGTATGCGGTTACGTCCAGAAAAAAGAGGACGATGGAGTAGTCGTCGGCGCCGTCACGGACCGTTTTGACCACGTTACCCAGTACCAGATAGTAAAGGTCTGCGAAAGAAATTTTAATGGAAATGTTAGACTTGTTCTCGATCATTTTCGAGACATTCAAATCTTCGGACAGGTCGGAAATCTGCCGACCTTTGATGTTGCTTCCTCCCAAGAGGTCGGAAAACCGCTTGTTATACCACTCGATTGCGCCGTTGAGGTCGATGGATACGGTGGGGAGGGACAACTGCAACACCGCTTCACGGGTAACAGATGCGGCATTTAGGGTTTGCGCTTCGATATACTGGGCGATCTCCGCTTGTTGACGGGGGCGGAGCCGTGCCGAAAGGAAGAAACACGAAAGCAGAAAAGCGGTGGCGAGGGTTGCCAATACCGCCTGATAATAATCGGGTTTGATCCAGCCCCAGACTGCAATAGCGGCGGTCAAAAGGGGCGCCGTACCGGCTAACAGCATCCGGGTTCTGCCGGTTTTGGAGTGGGTGGAATCTTGCAGGTTCATGCAATTACTCCTTTCGTTTAAGGAACTGCGCCGCGCGCAGGTTCCAGATGGCATCGGTCAGACCGATAATCAGAAATAAAAACCAAATCAGCGAAATAAACAATGCCAAAATTGCGGCAACTGTTAAAGCGGCACCCCGTGCCACGGTGGAGAGCCCCTTTTGTTTCAGCCAGTAGGCGCCGTAGGCGAGACCTGCCACCACCGCCAACAGGGTCAAAAAGGCGTATAGGTTTTCCAGGGCAATGCCCAAGGTGCCGTCAAAGAAAAGTCGACCAATCAGGGAACAACCGATGACGGCGGTGAGGGGGCCACTCATTCTGAAATAACGGAAGGGCGGTAAGGGGGCGTTCTTCTGTCCGTAACTGCGGCGTAACAACAACAGTACGAAATAGAAGAGCAAGACCAAAAAAGTGGCGGCGGTCAGCAAAAAGAAGGGCATTCTTAAGCGGTAAACATCCACCATCCCCGTAAACAATTCAGTGAATTGTGCGGGGGTTATGTTTTCGGGCAGAGTCGCCGATACCAGCAGTTGTTCTGCAGCGGCGGAAAAGGTTTCGCTCATTTCGTCAAAAAAACGTTCCCAAACGTTAAACCCTGCACGGTAAGAAGCCAACGCCAAAGCACCGCCCAAAGCGGCGGTTTCGGTCAGTACACCTATGCTCAACAGTGCTTCGGGGCGAACGGGGTTACGAAAAGCGTTGCCCAAAAAGATGCATAAGGGCATGGTCAGCAAAACGGCAATGCCGAAAGCGTACCAGTCCCCGCGAAAGGACAAAGCCCCCACCGCCAGCGCAACCGCTGAAACAGCAACGGCATAGCGGGGCCAAAGGCATGAAAAAGCAAGACCTGCCGCAAGTCCTAAAAAGAGTCCGCGCAAGTCGGAAAAGCCGGGGATTAAGGTCAATAAGATCAGCGCCGTTATATAAATAAACGGAACAATCCGCACTTTCTTTGGTTCGGACAAAGGGCTTCCCTCCCATCTTCCTACTATTATACCGCTTTCTTCCTAAAAAAGCAAGGATTTTACAAAAAGAAAAGGCACCCCGGTATGGGTGCCTTTTATCATGCTTGTTCCAGTGCGTCTTCCAACCAGATTTCCCCAACATCCAGGGCCTGGTACAAGCCCTCACGATGGGCGCTTCGTAAAACTCTTGGTTTTTTCAGATTCCCATTGTTTTCAATGAGGGCAATGGCAACGCTGGTTCCGATTTCCAGGTCTTTGACTTCTTTTTTCTTTTCGATGGTCAAAGAAATCAGATACGGTGCTTCTAAGTTTCCGTAATAAACCACATCACCAACCCGTATCAGGGGTTTGTCTTTATACATCATGTAAGGGCTCTTTTCTTTTTTAGCCATTGTAATCACTCCTTTTTTACTATTATACCAGTGTTTTTTCCGAAAATCAATCGCAAATAAGAAAAAACATATTTTTATTGAAAAAAAGACAATGGGGTGATATAATAAAAAGATATAGGAGGGGAACTATGTTAACGCCGATTTTCAAGAAACCCGCATACGACGAAAACACCTTACAGCGCCTCGCCACCGCTTGTGGGATCTCCCGCGTAACGGCAGGGGCTTTGCTTTGTCGCGGTCTTTTATCGGCGGAGGACGTTGCCGCTTTTTTGCAAATCGACGGGCGCCGTGTCTTTAACCCCTTTTTGCTTCCCGATATGGAAGCCGCGGTAGAGCGGCTGGAGCACGCCGCCGAATCGGGCGAGAAAATCGCCGTGTTCGGGGACTATGACGCTGACGGCGTTACCGCTACTACTTTACTTTACGCTTATTTTTCGGAGCGGGGTTTGCCCGTTTCTTACTATATTCCCACCCGCCTGGATGAAGGCTACGGGATGAACGAATCCGCCGTACGCCGTTTGGCACAGGATGGTGTGACCCTGATCGTCACGGTAGACTGCGGGGTTGCCTGCCATCGGGAGATTGCGTTGGCGCGGGAATTGGGGGTAGACGTCATTGTTACCGACCATCACGAGTGCCCGCCCGAATTACCCGACGCCGTAGCGGTCATCGATCCCAAACGCCCCGATTCCAAGTACCCCTTTTCCGAGCTGGCAGGGGTGGGCGTTGCCTTTAAACTGGTTTCGGCATTGGAAGGAGAAAGCAAAATTCCTGCCCTTTTGGCACGGTTTTCCGACTTGGTTGCGGTCGGTTCTTTGGCAGACGTAGTGCCCTTGTTGTCCGAAAACCGTATCTTGGTGCAGTTGGGATTAAACCTTTTGCGCCATTCCCCCCGACAGGGGTTAAAAGCACTGTTGGATTGCAGTCGCTCTGCCGACAAACCCCTGACCGCCACCGACCTGACCTTTACCGTCGTGCCCCGCATTAATGCGGCAGGACGGATGGGCGACGCATCTATCGGCGTGGAACTGTTGCTGACCGAGGATGAGGCGAAGGCCGCAGAATTGGCAGAGGAACTTTGCCGCATTAACGAGAGTCGCCGTTCTACCGAGCAGGAAATTTTAAAAGAAGCCGAAGCTTTGTTAGAAAAAGAACCGCCCAAAAGGGGAGAAATTTGCCTTTTGGCGCAGGAAGGATGGCACCCCGGAGTGCTGGGCGTGGTTGCCGCACGGCTTTGCGAAGCCTATCACACACCCTTTTTGTTGCTGACTGTCGAGGGAGGCGAAGCAAAAGGTTCGGGGCGCAGTGTCGAGGGAATTTCGTTGTACGACACCCTCTTTTCGGTGCGGGAGCAGATCAAGCAGTTTGGCGGACACGCTCAGGCGGTTGGCTTGACTGTTGAGACGGATAAGCTGGACGACTTACGTCAAGCCCTACATCAGGCGTGTGCGTCCGTGTCCCCCCCTGCGCCCGAGTATCCCATTGACTATGTTGCCGCCATCGGCGAGTTAACCGTTCCTACCGCTCGGGAACTGTTGCAGTTAGAACCTTTCGGTGCAGGAAACCCCGCTCCGCAAATCGGGGTATTTGATGCCACAGTGGCTGAAATCCGTCCCGTAGGTGCCGAGGGAAAGCACCTGAAACTGCGGGTGAATGACCCCGGCGGAACAATCGACTGTATTGGTTTTTGTATGGGCGGCATAAGCGCAGACTTTCCTGTGGGAACGCGGGTCGACATCATTGGTGAACTGGAAGAGAACGAATTCAGAGGACGGTCCTCTTCCCAACTGAAACTGAAAGCAATCAGGAGGTGCGACGATGGAAAAACTGTTTGAAAAACTGACTGAAACGGTTTGCAGCTACAATCCCAAAGCGGATGTAAAGATGCTTCGCCGTGCTTTTGACCTGGCGCGGGAAGCCCATCAAGACCAGCGCCGTGTATCGGGGGAGCCTTATGTGTATCACCCTCTGGCGGTAGCTCAGATTCTTGCAGAGGTGCAGATGGACGAAGAAACGGTAATTGCCGCACTGCTCCATGATACACTGGAAGATACCGATGTCACGCGGGTACAGGTGGCGCGGGAGTTTTCCGAACCCATTGCCGAACTGGTAGAAGGGGTCACCAAACTGACCCAGATCCCCTACAGCAGTAAGGAAGAACAACAAATTGAAAGCTTGCGGAAAATGTTCCTGGCGATGGCAAAGGACATCCGTGTTATCTTTATTAAACTGGCAGACCGTTTGCATAATATGCGCACGCTGGGCAGTATGCCCGAAGCCAAACAACGCTATAAATCTCTGGAGACATTAGAGGTTTATGCACCGCTGGCACACCGTTTGGGTATCCAAAAGTTCAAACTGGAACTGGAAGACCTTGCACTTTCTTATCTGGACCCCATTGCCTATCAGGAGATTGAAGAGGGGTTAAATCAAAAGCGGCAGGAACGGGAAGAGTACATCGAGAAAATCATTGCGCACTTAAACGAAACCATGGAACATTCGGGGGTAGATCACTACGCCGTCAAAGGCCGCGCCAAGCATTTTTACAGCATCTACCGCAAGATGTTCACTCAAAACAAATCGTTGGAAGAAATTTACGACCTCTTTGCTGTCCGTGTCATTGTGGACACGGTGAGCGACTGTTACGCGGTTTTGGGGCTGGTTCACGAAATGTATACTCCTGTCCCCGGACGGTTCAAAGACTATATTGCCATGCCCAAGCCGAACATGTATCAGTCGCTTCATTCCACGGTAATCGGGGAGCATGGCGTACCTTTCGAGATTCAGATTCGCACCTGGGAAATGCATCGCACGGCAGAGTATGGTATCGCCGCCCATTGGAAGTATAAAGAAGGGGTCTCGGGTACTACCGATGTGGACTCTAAATTGGCGTGGGTACGCCAGATGTTAGAGGTCCAGGACGACGTTGCCGACGCCGATGAGTTTAAAAAGACCCTAAAAATCGACCTCTTTGCCGACGAAGTTTTTGTTTTTACCCCTGCGGGTGACGTTATCAGCCTGCCCGTTGGCGCTACTCCCATTGACTTTGCCTATGCCATCCACAGCGCAGTGGGCAACCGAATGACAGGAGCCAAGGTCAATGGGCATATCGTACCCTTAGACTACGCACTCCAAAACGGCGAATTTGTGGAGATTATTACATCCTCAGCCAACCACGGGCCAAGCCGCGACTGGCTGAAGGTGGCAAAAACCTCTCAGGCGCGGAATAAAATCAACCAGTGGTTTAAGCGGGAGCGACGGGACGAGAACATCGCCATCGGTAAGGAGCAGGTGGAAAAGGAACTCCACCGCAACAATCTGTCTGCAACAGAGCTGTTCCGTCAGGAATATCTGGATGTGATCATCCGCCGTTACGGGTTTAACTCATTAGAAGACCTCTACCTGGGCATCGGTTACGGCGCCATTACTGCCGCCAAGGTCATTGCCCGACTGAAAGAAGAATACAAAAAGTGCAATCCCGAGGTCAAACTCCCCGCCATCAGCGAGCCAAAGCGTACCGCCGCCCACTCCAGCGGTGTTATGGTCGAGGGAATTGATAACTGTCTGGTCAAGATGGCAAAGTGTTGCAACCCCGTCCCCGGGGACGAGATTGTGGGCTATATCACCCGCGGCCGCGGCGTTTCGGTACACCGCAGCGACTGTGTGAACGTCAACGGTCTATCCGCCGAAGAACAGGGGCGCCTGATCCAGGTTTCTTGGGAAGATCGGGTGCACAACACCTATCTGGCGCAAATCGAACTCTTTGCTTCCGACCGTGATAACCTGGTTATTGATATTGTCAATACTGTTGCCGAGCATAAGATCCCCTTAAAGGGAGTGAATGCCCGTACAACGAAAAACCACACCGCCGTGGTGGAACTTGCCCTCGAGATTGTGGACTCGGTTCAATTGGACCGCCTGATTTACAAACTAATGACCCTCCGCGGTGTTGACCGCGTTTCCAGAAAGGTAGGTTAAGGATGATTTTTCACACCATTGTCGGCGGAATTTTGCGACAGAACGCGTATCTTTACGGGGACGAGACGGAACTTTTCCTAATCGACCCGGGCAGTCACGCCGCTGACTGGCTCGCCTATTTAAACGAAAACCAGCTAACACTCACTGCCATTCTCCTGACCCACGGACACTTCGATCATGTGGGTGCGGTGGATGCTCTGCGGGATGCTTTGGGCGTTCCCTTGTGGATGCACGAAGGGGATGGTATCATGCTGTCAGACTTTGAATGGCGCGGCGGGCATAACAAGACCCCGCTCCGTCCTGCCGACCGTTTTTTAAAGGACGGCGAGCAGGTAGGTCCCTTTACCGTCTGGCATACCCCCGGGCATTCTTTAGGGAGCGTTTGTTACTTGGCGGCAGACCGCATCTTTACGGGAGATACCCTGTTCGAGGGTACCATCGGACGAACCGATTTCCGTGGCGGCGATTTTACCCAGATGCAAAAAAGCCTGGCCCGCCTTGCCGCCCTGCCCGAAGAACTTTCCGTCTTTGCGGGTCACGGCGAACCCACTACCATTGGACGAGAATTGGTGTATAACCCTTACCTGAAAGGATGACCGAGATGGAAGCACCCAACCCTTGGGGAGCGGTAAACGGAATCCGCCCCGTCAAGTACATCCGTATTTTAAATGAAATAGAAGGCCTTTCCTTAGAAGAGATTTATGACCGTTTTTTGAATGAGTTTCACGCTTCCCGGGAAAAAGTAGACCTGGCGTTTGATATTTTTCGGAACGAGCAGGCTTTGATGGCAAAGTACCCTCCCGACGGAATCAGTCTTTATGTGGGGATTCCCTTCTGTCCGACCCGTTGCCTCTACTGCTCCTTTATTTCGGCACCGTATAAGAAAATGTCTACCTATGTGGACCCTTTCGTGGACGCGCTGCTAAAGGAAATTGAAGCCTGCGGCAAGCTGGTCTCGGACTTGGGCTTGCCCATTAAGAGTGTGTATTTTGGCGGCGGAACGCCTACGGCGTTGGGACCTCACCGCCTGGAAAAAATCATCCGTGCACTGGACACGCACTTCGATTTGAGCGGGATCTATGAGTATACGGTAGAAGCAGGCCGTCCCGAAACGGTTACCGACGAGATGCTGGAGATGTTAAAGCGCAACCGCGTGGGGCGCATCAGCATCAATCCTCAGAGTATGCACCAAAAAACCTTGAACGCCATCGGACGAAGCCACACGCCCCAGGATATCCGCACCGCTTTTCAGCGGGCACGGGCACACGGCTTTGACAACATCAATATGGACCTGATTGCCGCTCTGCCCAACGAAACCCTGGAGGATTTTTCCCAGACCTTGGACGAAGTACTGGCATTGGATCCCGAAAATATTACCGTCCATACCATGTATATCAAACGGGCATCCTTTCTGAATCAAAACCTGGGGGCGTATGACTTTTCCCAGGCGGCGGATGAAATGCTGCGTCTGGCGGCAACCCGCCTCCGTGCCCATGGACACCGCCCCTATTATTTGTATAAGCAAAAAAATACGGTAGGGAACCTGGAAAATGTGGGCTATGCCAAACCGGGTACCGAGGGCATTTACAATGTGTACAGTATGGCGGAACTGCAGACCATCTTGGCGATGGGCGGTGGTGGCGCCACCAAACTGGTGGATCGTGAAAACGATTTTATCGACCGTGTGTTTAATGTTAAAGATGTCATCACCTATATCGGAAAGATCGACGAGATGATTGAACGAAAAGAGAGACTGCGGGAATTTTACAAAAAACAGTAGATTTTTCGTCGGTGAAATGTTATGATAAACTTATAAAAACGAAAGGGGAATGGGAAATGGAGTTTAATGTAGGCGAATGGAAAGAACGGGTGGTAAGCGCAGGAAAATCTGCCGCCAACAAATCGGGAGAACTGGTCGAGATTGCCAAGCTGTCCCTGCAGATCTCTGCAAAGGAAGAGGACATTGCAAAGGTTTACCGCGAGATTGGCGAAAAGGTCTACGACGCCTTTAAAAACGCCGATGTACATGTAGAAGTAGAACCCCTTTGCGAGGAATTGGACCGGTTGTTTGCCGAACTGGAAGAATTAAAATCCCGTCGCGCCAAGCTCCGTGACGAACACGCTTGCCCCGGTTGCGGAAAAATGGTTAAGGAAGGCCACGCCTTTTGTCACCATTGCGGGAAGGCACAGTGACCCGCCCCGTCATCATTACCCTTTCGGGAAAAGCCCGCCACGGCAAAGATACGGCGGCGCAAATGCTGGAAGAAAAGCTTTTGGCACAAGGGAAAAGGGTACTGAACATCCGTTATGCCGATTACTTAAAATTTATCGTTGCCAACTACTTTGGCGGCAGTTACGAGCGTACGCCTGAAAACCGCAGTTTGTGGCAACACTTTGGAACCGAGACGGTTCGTGCCAGGGACGAGCATTTTTGGGTGGACACGGTGATCCGTTTGGTGACGGTTTTATCCGATCGGTTTGACTATGTTCTGATCCCCGACGTACGCTTCCCCAACGAAATCACCCGTTGGCAGGAGGAAGGCTACACCGTCCGTACCCTGCGGGTGACACGGGTCGGGTTTGAAAACGATCTGACGGCAGAGCAACGTGCCCATGCCAGCGAAACCGCCCTGGACGACTTTGCCTTTGAGTTTTGTCTCTATGCCGCATCTCTTGAGGAGTTAGAGGCGGAGATTGACAAAACCATACTATATGTGGTATAATCTTAAAAAACATAAGGGGGATTTGAAATGAAAAAATGGGGTACTTTAGTGTTGGCAGTCGTTTTTGCGCTGTCCTGTATCGCTGCCTATGCCGCACCTGCATTCAATGATATGACCGAAGCGTGGTCTTGGGCGGCAGAAGCCGTCAACACCATGACCGAGGAAGGTCTGATTTCCGGCTATACCGACGGCACTTACCGTCCCGGAAACGGCGTTACCAAACTGGAAAGTATGCTCTTGATTGCCCGTGTTTTGGGCTATAAAGAAAAGAAGATGGAATCCGCAGTTGCCAACGCAACGGCTTTGTACGCAGATGGCCTGGCCGACTTGGAACTGCTTTATCCCAATGAAGTTTGCTACCTGATTTATAACAACGTATTTACTTTGGACGAAGCCCGCAACTTCTTGAAAGACGGCGGAGCTTCTGCCGCATTAAAACGCCATGAAGCCGCATTCTTCCTGACCCGTGCCGACGGTGGCGAGCAGGAGGTCCGCGATAACATCGCCGTTGCACTGGACTTTACCGACCAGGACGAGATTCCCGTTGAATCCCTGGACTATGTTTGGTACGTTCAGAAAAAGGGCATTATGAAGGGCATGGGTGACAACACCTTCTCCCCCTTGACCGAAGTCAATCGTGCTCAGATGGCGGTCATGCTCCATAACATCAGCCAAAAGAAAAGCTTTGACTACGAAAAAGGTCTTCTGACCGAGGTAAAGGCATCCAAAAACACGGCAAAACTCCGTGATGCCGATAACAAGAGCGAGACTTATGATATCGCCGAAAACGCACTCATCCGCTATAACGGGAAAATTGCGACCTTGGCGGACCTGCCCGTTGGTGCAGAAGCAACGTTCCGTTTGGAAAACAGTGTTGTAACCGGAATCGAAGCCAACGAATCTGCTGCGAAGGAAACGGTTACGGGTGTGTTGGTTGCCAAGGAAAAGACCGACCCCAACAACCGTTTGGTAGTCCGTCCCGTCGGCGGTCAGGAAGAGTCCCGCTATTCCTTGGATTTGGCTTGTACTTACACCGTAAACGAAAAAACGGCGACTTATACAGACTTAAAGGTCAATCAGACCGTTAAGCTGGAACTGATCGGCGGTATGGTTATCCGCGTTATGGCTGAAGATATGTCCAAAACCGTTTACGGCGAATTCCGTGATATGGTTCTGGGTACCCCCATCCAGTTCGTTATGCTGGAAAACGGGGCCGAAGAGTCCTCGGTTTACGAACTGGCAGATAACGTAAAGGTTACCCGCAACAGCAAAACCGCAACGTTGCAGAATCTGTGCGAAGGCGACACCGTTACCGTTACCTTAGAGCACAACCGCGTTGCAAAGATCGTGGCAACTGCCCGTACCAAGACGGTTACTGCTACAATCGAAGAGATTCTGATTTCTCCCACCCGTTCCCGTTTGGATGCAACAGTCAACGGCGAAGTGCAGTCCTATGCAATGCCTCGCGATGTAACCATTAAACTGGGGGGTGCAGAAAAAACCATCTACGACCTGCGCCTGGGTGCAAAAGTTACCCTGACGCTGGAGAGTAATACCATCGTCTCCATCACCTCTACCACCGCTGAATTGCCTGAAGTCACGCAGGAGGTTCTGCTGGGCAAAGTCGTTTCGGTCAACACCAACTACGGTTACGTCGTGGTTTCTGTGGTCAATGCAGAGGGTGAAGAAGAATCCATGCAAATCTTGGTGAAAGAAAAGGCAAGCATTATGGATTCTGCTACCGCTCGTGTCCGTGATATCAATGCCATCAAAGCAGGGCAGAGCCTGTCCATCGTTGCCAACTACCTGGGTGAAGGTATTTACGAGACCTCTGCTATCATTATCCTGCAATAACCGCACCAAATCAGAGGGGGTCAAAAAGACCCCCTTTCTTTTTTGAAATTTTGTGACCTGATTCGATCCCCATGCGTTTATATAACAGAGGAGAGAGGAAATGGATAAACAAACTCAACTCGAAACTGCTTATCACCGCAACGCAGACCTGCTCTATCGTTTGGCTTTGGCTGAACTCCAGCGCCCCGAGGATGCAGAGGATGCCGTTGCTGATGCCTTCGAGCGGTATATGATGTCAGCGCCCCGATTTAAAAACCAAGAAGCGGAACGCGCCTGGCTGATCCGCGTCACGGTGAACCGTTGCCGCGACCTGTACCGCCGCCGTCGCATCCGTACTCACGAACCGCTGGAAGTTGCCGAAACGATCGGGGTGACCGATCCTGCAAAGGACGTGCTCCGCGCATTGGCGGAACTCCCTCACAACTATCGCTCGGTAATTACCCTCCACTATCTGGAAGGGTTTAGTGTGGCCGAAATTGCCCAAGCCATGCGCCTGTCCGAATCAGCGGTCAAAATGCGCCTTGCCCGGGGGCGTGAGCAGTTAAAACCCAAATTGGAAGGAGAGAACGAAGGTGTTTGACCCCAAATCGACCGAGGCCTTTCGTCAAATCAAAGCGCCCGAAGATTTGAAAGAACGGGTTTTGCGCAAATCCCATCAAAAAGCCTTACGGTTTTCTACCCAATGGAGCCGCTGGGTTGCTGCAGTAGCCGTGGTGGTCTTTTTGGCTGTCGGGTTGTTTTCATCCCCGTCTGTCAGCGTTACCGTTGGAGGACTCACAGTAGACGAACAGGCGGTACCGTTGACCGTTGCGACTGCTTCGGCGCCGAAACAGATGATACGGTCTGCAGAGCCGCTGTCTCAGGAAGTGGTCTTTGACCGAACCGTAACCATCGTCTCTGCCGACGGATTGCTGTCCGACAGAGACGCTCTGCCCCTGACCCTGCCTTGCACAATTAAGGCGGATACCCCTGTTTGGTGGCACGCGCAACCTCCGCTTAAAACCTTTGTCCTGATTGCGGAAGCCAAGGGCAAAACCATTCAACTCTGTCTTACTTATGAAGAACCCGAAAATGTTTGGACCATTCGCCGTATGAAGGCGGAATAAGAAAGGAGAAATTCTAATGAAAAAATTACTTGTACTTTTACTGGCACTTTCCATGATTTTGGCGTTTGCCGCCTGCGGTCAAAAGCCTGTTGAACTCCCCGTAGCAGGAGACCCCGAGGTGGAACAGGCACCCGAAAACACCCCCGTTGATCTGCCTGAAGAACAACCCGAGGAAGACCCCGAAACGGAAAAACCCGTCGAGCAAAAACCTGCAGAGAAACCCGTTGAGCAAAAACCTGCAGAAAAGCCGGTTGAGCAAAAGCCTGCAGAAAAGCCCGTTGAACAAAAACCTGCGGAACCGGTTGAAAAACCCGTAGATCCCGCTCCTGTTGGTCCTACTCCTGCTCTGCCCCAGGAACCCTCCCCCAGTGCAACGGTCGGACAAAAGCTGTTGGCACGGTTTAAGCAGATCGCAACCAATCGCCCCGCCTCTGAAGTGGCTGAAATGATGATTACCGACGATCTGCCCTTTATGGCAGGCACCATGCCCGTAGAAGAAGGCTTCTTAAACGGCTTTGATAACGAAATCCACGGATTCTCCGAAGGAGCGATGTTTGGTCCCATGATCGGCACCATCCCCTTTGTCGGTTATGTCTTTACCCTGCCCGCAGATGCTGACGTCAATGGGTTTATCAGCACTTTAAAAACCAACGCCAACCTGCGTTGGAACATCTGTACCGCCGCGGAAGAAATGGTTACCGGCTCGGTCGGTCAGACCGTCTTCTTCGTGATGTGCCCTGCACAGTTTGAAGAATAAACTACGATGGGGAGTCGAAAGACTCCCTCTTCTTAAAAGGAGGCGAACGCCGTGCTCTTTTCGGGCATTCCCTTTTTATTTTACTTTTTACCTGTCGTAATCCTGTTATATCTCATTACCCCCCGTGCCTTAAAAAATACCGCGCTGCTTTTGTGCAGTCTGGTCTTTTATGGCTGGGGTGAGCCGCGGCTGGTCCCTTTAATGCTTGTTGCCATCCTCTGCGCATACATTTTTGGTCTGCTGATTGAACGGTTTTCGGGCACCCTTTGGTCCCGCATTTTTTTAGGCCTTTCGGTAGCCGCCAGTATTGGAATGTTGGGGTATTTCAAATACGTAGACTTTTTCATCGAAAGCATCAATGCCGTGACAGGTCTTGGCATTCCTGTTTTAAAGGTGGCGTTGCCTATCGGCATTAGTTTTTACACCTTCCAGGCAATGAGCTACACCATCGATGTCTATCGTGGCGAGACCGCGGCGCAGAAAAACCCCATCGAACTGGCGACCTACGTTGCCCTGTTCCCGCAGTTGATTGCAGGTCCCATCGTCCGCTATTCGGATGTGGCAGAGCAACTGTCTGCCCGCACTCATACGCTTGAAAAAACGGCAGCAGGTGTCCGCCGTTTTATGCTGGGTCTTGGTAAAAAGGTGCTGATCGCCAATGTCTTGGGCGAGTTTTGCGAAGCCTTTCGCGCAACCCAACATCCGTCAGTGGTCTTTACTTGGGTCTACGGCATTGCCTTTGCCCTGCAGATCTACTTTGACTTTTCGGGCTATAGCGATATGGCGATCGGTTTGGGAAGGTTTTTTGGTTTTACCTTTATGGAAAACTTCAACTACCCCTTTATCTCAAAAAGCATCAGCGAGTTTTGGCGCCGTTGGCACATCTCTTTAGGCTCTTGGTTTAGGGACTATGTATACATCCCTTTAGGCGGAAGTCGAGTCACGGCTTTACGCTGGGTCTTTAACTTTTTTGTGGTATGGATGCTCACCGGACTTTGGCACGGCGCCGCATGGAACTTCGTTCTGTGGGGGCTTTATTTCGCCGTGATGCTGGCGGTGGAACGCTTGCTCCTGGCAAAATTCCTCCCCAAACTTCGTGGTCTGTCCCATCTGTATGTCCTTTTCTTTATCTTAATCAGCTTTATTATCTTCGACTCGCCCACCCTGTCGGCGGCGGTCAAAAACATCTCTCAGCTGTTTGGCGGCGCCCCCTTTATGACTGCCGAGACCGCTTACTGGCTGAAAAACTACGGCTTAATCCTGGTTATTGCCGCGGTCGGCGCAACCCCTCTGGTCAAGAACCTGACCAACCGCTTGCCCGCCCGTGTTCTCGCCGTGGCGGAACCTGTTGCGCTGACTGCACTCCTGCTTTTATCTACCGCCTATCTGGTAGACGGTTCCTTCAACCCCTTCTTGTACTTTAGATTTTAGGAGGTGCCCATGAAAAACTTAAAACACCTCGTTACCATTTTACTGCCCGCCGTGTTCCTTTTCGCTTTGGCAGGGTTCGCTTGGTTCCGTTCCCCCGATGCCTATTCGGACACCGAACGGCGGGTCTTGAACCAACTCCCCGAAATCAGTATGGAGGAGGTCCTGTCAGGCAAATTTTCTTCCGCATTCGAGGACTATGCCGCCGACCAGTTCCCTCTGCGGGACACCTTCCGTCAACTTAAGGTGGCAACCACCCTGCTGTTGCATCAGGAGTATAATGACTACTACTTGGCGCAAGGTCATATCGGGAAATTGGAGTATCCCCAAAACGACGCATCCGTTTCCAACGCGGTTGACCGCCTGACCTCGGTATACGAACGCTATTTAAAGGATACTAACGCAAAGACCTACTTTGCCATGGTTCCCGATAAAAATGCCTACCTGGCAGAGCCAAACGGCTACCCCGCCTTGGACTATGCCGCATTGCGGGGGGAATTGGAAGCAAAGCTGCCTTTCTTTACCCATCTGGACGTGTCCCCTTTGCTGAGTTTGGACGACTATTATCTGACCGACCCTCATTGGCGGCAGGAATCCATTTTTGGTGTGGCGGACTACTTGGCAACGTCCATGGGTGCTACGGTCAGCGATGAGTACACGGTCGAAACCCTTGAAAAACCTTTCCTGGGCACCTACGGTCAGCAGATCACTCTGCCCGTCGATCCTGAGCCGCTGTCCTATCTGACCTATCCTTACGGTGACTTTACGGTGACCAACTATGATTCGGGAATGCCCAAAACCGCACCCCTTTATGATTTTGAAAAAGGCGCAGGGAAAGACCCTTACGACCTCTTCTTATCAGGCGCAGTTGCGCTGACCACTGTGGAGAACCACAACATCCGCACCAACCGCCACCTGGTTCTCTTCCGCGATTCCTTCGGTAGCTCTATCGCTCCGATTTTGGCAAGTGGCTACCAAAAAGTCACCTTGGTTGATTTGCGCTACGTGTCAGCGGATATGCTGTCCTATTTTATTGACTTTGATGACTGTGATGTATTATTCCTCTACAGTAACACCATTTTAAATAACAGTTTTGCATTCAAATAAAAAAAGACCGCTTAGCGGTCTTTTTTTATTTGGTGTAGTACCTTTTCTCGGTCGATGGTCAGGAATTCTCGGTTTTTCATAACGAACTTGCCGTCAACCATCACCGACTCCACTTCCGACCCGTTGGCGGAGTAGCAGAGTGAGCCGACGATATTATGATTGGGGAGCAGTGACGGGGCGTTCAGGTCGATAAAAATCAGGTCTGCTCGGGCGCCGACTCTCAATTCACCCAAGTCTCCGTCCATTCCCAACGCTTTTGCGCTGTTGACCGTTGCCGTATCCAAAACGTACTGGGCAGGCAGAACGGTGGAATCACAAGCAATGCCCTTGTGAATCAGGGTCAGGATGCCCATTTCGCGGAACATATTTAAAGTATTGTTGCTGGCGGTACTGTCAGTACCCAGGATCACGTTCACGCCTGCCGCTTTTAAGTCCGCAATCCGCGCAAAGCCGTTGCCCAGTTTGCAGTTGCTGGCAGGGTTGGTGACCACCGATGCGCCCGTGTCGCGGATGATGGCAATGTCGTCATCGCTCAGTTTGACACAGTGTGCCAGTAAGGTCTTTTCGTCTAAAAACCCGATGTCCCGCAGGTATGCCACAGGGGACTTGCCCCGTTCTTTGAAGCAGTTTTCAATCTCGGTATCGCTTTCGGACAGGTGGATGTGTTTGTACATGCCCTTTTCTTTGGCGGCGGTATCCATCTGCCGTAACAGTTGTTCCGAACAGGTGTAGATGGCGTGGGGCATCATCATAAACCGAATCCGGTCGCTTCCGTATTGCGCCGCTTCAGCAAGTGCCTCGTCATAGCGGGCCTTGGCGTCGCCGTTTAAGTCATCGCCCACGATGCAACGCCCGATAAAAGCGCGCATCCCCGATTCTTCTGTGGCGCGGGCAGACTGCCCCGCAAACATATGCATATCCACAAAAGAGGTGGTGCCCGACTGAAGCATTTCCATACACCCCAGCAGGCAACTGTAATAGGCTTCCTCGGAGGTCATTTTATTTTCGGTGGGCATGATTCGTTCAAAGAGCCACTCGTTAAAGTCCACATCATCGGCAATGCCGCGAAGGGTGGTCATATACAAGTGCCCGTGTCCGTTGATTAGCCCGGGCATAATCAGGCGGTCGGTGGCGTCCACAACAGCGAATTCCCCGTCGTTTTCCAATGCACCGAGGGCAAAGATTTTACCGTCTTTGATATACAGGGCGTCTTTTTTTACCTGATAAACGCCATTTTCACGGAGGAGAAGGTTTCCGTTAATCAGTTTGTAGTTCATTTTTGATACTCCTCAGCCAAAGCTTTGAATGCGGGGAGGGACCGCTCGATCATTTCGGTGGAAACACAGTAGGAGATTCGCGCATAACCGGGATAACCAAAACTGTCGGCGGCAACAATCAGCAGGTCGTGGGCCTTGGCCTTTTCGCAAAACGCGCGGGAGTCCTCTTCCAACGCCTTGACGAACAGGTAAAAAGCCCCGTCGGGGCGTACGACCCGATACCCGTACTCGCTCAGCGCATTGCAAAGCAGGTCACGGTTCTTTTTGTAAATGTTGATGTCAGCGGTCTGACCGATGCACTTTTCCACTAGTTTTTGGAAGAGACTGGGGGCGCAGACAAATCCCAAAGACCGGCCTGCCCCGCAAACGGCAAAATAAATGTCGTCATGGGCATCGGCAAAGGGGGGGACGAAGATATACCCAATGCGCTCCCCGGGCAGGGACAGGGACTTGCTGAAGGAATAGCAAACCAGCGTGTTTCTGTAGTAGTTGGGGATAAAGGGAACCACCGTCTCGGCATCGTAGACCAGTTCACGGTAGGGTTCGTCTGCGATGATGTAGATGCTCCGGCCGAACTTTTCTTCTGCCGCGGTCAGAATGTCCGCCAAGCGACGGACTGTCTCTTCGGAAAAGACTGCGCCCGACGGGTTGTTGGGGGAGTTGATGATGACCGCCTTGGTATTTTTGGTGATGGCGGCTTCGAATGCGGCAAAGTCGATCTGGAAATCTTCTTCACGGCATTTGACCTCCGCACAGCTCATTCCTGCCTGAGCAACGAATACTTTATACTCGGGGAAGTAAGGCGCCAGGATAATAACCTCGTCGCCGTCTTGTGCCAGGGCAGACAGGGAAACGGTCAGGGATGCGGCGGCGCCGCAGGTCATATAAAAATCATCGGCAGAAGCCTTGCAACCGTGGGTCTTTTCGATGTATTCTGCACAGGTGCGACGGACGTTTAAATCCCCTTGCGCCGAGGTATAGCCGTGGAGCGCAACGGGGTCGCCGTTTAAAATCAGGTCGGCAAGCGCCTGGCGTACACATTCGGGAGCGGGTACACTGGGGTTGCCCAGGCTGAAGTCAAACACGTTTTCTGCGCCGACTTCGGCAATGCGCTTTTTTCCGTATTCGAATAACTCGCGAATTTCCGAGCGCTTACTGCCCAGCGCATACATTTTCTCTGATACCGGTTTGTTCATTAAAAATACCTCCTAAATCTTTCGCCGGAACCACCATGGAAAAGGCTTCGTGGACGGCGGTAAATGTCAGTTTTTGGTGAGACGCAATTTCTCCGTCCAACGACAACAGCGCCGTTGGGGTGTTGGGCGTGACGGTTATGGATTGCCGGGCAAGGTTGGCAATATACCGCTCGATACCCCGGATGTTTAAGTGGCTGCCCTTCATATATGCAGGAAGCAACCGCAAAAATTGCATGCGGGAGATGTCATAAATGATGTTGATGTTCAGCATCCCGTCCCGGACCGATGCCCCGGGGTTGCTTTGAATCCCGCCGCCGCAAAATCGCCCGTTGGCAATCGAAGACAAAAGCAAAGGTCCGTCGTGGAGTAACTCGCCTTCCGATTCAATCCTTAGATCGGTTCCTTTTTTGGGGATCAAGGTGCCGAAAATCGAGATAAAGTATGCCATCGGACCCGAAATAAGGGGTTTCTTTTTCATTTCGACGGTCATTGCCGCAACGTTGCTGTCAAACCCGATGTTGACCATATTCATACAGTAAAAGGTCTTTTCTGCGGTATCGACGCGGATGGCATCGCACCGTTTTGTACTTCCTCCAATCTGAGCAAGAACGTCTTTGAAGTCCCCGCCCTCGGGGAAGTTGCGGCAAAAATCGTTCCCCGTTCCCATGGGCAGAATCCCCATTTCACAGTCGGGGAACCCGATCATTCCGTTTAAAACCTCGTTGGCAGTGCCGTCCCCGCCGCAGGCGATAAACCGCGCAGGTGCGTTGTTTTTGCAGTAGTCAGAGACAAACCGCGTTGCATCACCCGCTGCTGTGGTAGTGTAGACCAAAACGTCCAGTTCAAATTGGGTGCGGGCGGCTTCGATAGCGGAATAGAGCTTGTCTAAGCCCTTCCCCTGTCCCGCCTTGGGATTGACAACGAAAACCGTTTTCATAACAAACCCTTCTTTAGTACAATTTATTTTATTTTACCACGGTTTTTCTTATAACGCAACTAAAAAAACGACCCGCAAGGGGTCGTTTTTGCTTAGAGAATAAAGGTGGTCAGGGTATACAATACGGACGGGCAAAGCAGACAACCCAGACCGGTGTAGAAGGTAGAGGTCATGGCACCATAGGGGACCAGTTTGGGGTCGGTTGCGGCAAGACCTGCACAGGTACCGCTGGTGGTACCTATCAGTCCACCGAAAACCATTGCCGATTGCGGATTGTTCAGGCCGATTTTCTTGGCAACAAAGGGGGTCAAAAGCATAACGGCAACCGACTTGACCAAGCCTGCCGCAATGGACAGGGCGATGACTGCCGAATCTGCGCCGACTGCTGCACCCGTAACGGGTCCGACAACGAAGGTAACGGCACCTGAGCCGATGGTGGCAACGCTCGCGGCATCGGTATAGCCAAAAGCATACGCAATGATCGCACCAGAGATGTATCCGCCGAATACGCCCACCAGCAAGGAAAGAATCCCCAAAAACCCGCATTTTTTCATTTCAGAGAACTTGGCGCCAAACGCTGTGGAAACGATGGTAAAGTCCCGCAGGGACGAAGCGCCCAAAACGCCAACGCCTGCAAACATACCAATATCGGAAAGACCTTTTTCACCGCCGGTGACCGCACCGCCGATATAAGCAAGAATCAAGCCAAAGAAGATGGCGATGGCCGAGCCGGGAATCCGCCCCTTCAACAACTTGTTGGAAACCATCTTGGCAAGCCAAGAGAGGATGCCGACGATCAGAAAGGACATTACAAATCCGTTCTTGCTGAAAATGTTGACAATAATATCCCATACAGAATTTAAAAAGTTCATGCTTCACCCTCCTTATCTTCAGTCGATTTGGGGGCAAAGCGGTTGAAAATAGGAATCAGTAAAAACGCAACCAGCACAAACGCGATCCCTGCAAAAAAAGCCAACCAACCGCCCGACAGAGCCTTGTACACATTCTGGGAAGCGGTCATAGCGATTACGACGGGAATGAACATCTCGCCCCAGAACTTAATTCCGTCCTCGGCACCCTTGGGCATCAGGAAGGAAAGCTTTTTGGAGTTGGTTACCAGCAACAAGAAAAACATTGCAAAGCCAACACCGCCGATGTCCGAGTTTAAGCCGGTTAAAAGACCTAACACATTACCGATCAGCGAGCCTAAAAACGCACAGCCCGACAGCACAGCGACACCGTAAATCATGGTCATCATCCTTTCGTATTCATCATCTGCTCCATTATACCTGCTTTTCTAAGAAATTTCAATAGGTTTCAAAGTTTTCTTTTTATTCCAACGCGATAAAGTTTCTTTAATACTAAACCGATTTGTTTAGTGTTTGGTTGATTTTATAGTCTATGTTTCACTAAATCTCCGTATTGTTTTTCTTTGCCTGAATTTTTAGTATCAAAATAATATCACGCTAAGTATCACAGATAGATTTTCATATTTTCCTCTTGACGCTTATCATGATACACAAATGAGCAAACAGTTCAAGTGTTTTGAGGAAAATTGCAGACAATGATGTTTATATTTATATCTTCGACAAGCATTTGTCAGCCTATTTAATTTCACCTTTTTCCATATAGACCTATAAATGATTCACATTCCTCCAACGGAAGTGCTTTAGAATAGTACCATCCTTGAATAAAGTCGCAGGCAGATGAAGATACAAGGGTATTTTGTTCTGCTGTTTCTACGCCTTCGCATATAACCTTTATGCCAAGGCTATGTGCTAAAGCAATGATACCTGTAAATAATTCCTTTCCTCTTTGATTTTCTGTCTTAAGCAAAATATCACGGTCAATTTTAACCACATCAATAGGATAATCACATAAATTTGCAAGGGAGGTATATCCGCTTCCCAAGTCGTCAAGATAAACCCTGAAGCCAAGTTCCTTACACAGCCTTACATTCTTTGTTGCAGTTTCTCTGTTCTTTTCCATAGCGTCTTCAGTAATTTCAATAGCAATCTTTGATTTGTCAAAAGTAAAACTATTTGATATCATCTTGAGTTTATCAATAAAGTTTGCTTCCGAAAGTGTTATTCTTGTAAAGTTGCAAGACAACGTGATATTATTAAATTCTGTATCTTTCCATTTTTCAAGCTGGCGGCAGGCAAGCTCAAACATATAAAAGTCATGCTTGCTGATAAGTCCTGCCATTTCCATATTCTCGATATATTTACCGGGACTGATAAGTCCTTTTTGAGGGTTGTCCCATCTTGAAAGTGCTTCTGCTGAAACAATTTTTTTGGTTTTGTTGTCAACAATAAACTGCAAATACATCTTAAATTCGTTATTTTCAAAACCCTTTAAGATGCTTTCGGTGATTTTCTTTTCTTCCTGAATGATATTCATAGAATGGGTATCACAATAAACGATCTGTTTTTCTGTACCGAAAATTCTGTTGCAGTTCTTTCGTAGGTTGAAAAGCAGAATTTCGCAATTTCTGTCGGAACTTCCAAGATGATAGACGGCAGAGTGGAACACAAGTTTATTGTTTTTTTCCTTCATGTCTTCAAAACCGTTGAGCTTATTCATAATCTCAGTAAGCCTTTTTTGTGCGTCATCATCATTTGTAGACTGAAAAGCAAAGGCAAATCCGTTTTCCGTAATTCGTGCAGAAATTTCTCTGTCGCCTGTGTACTCAGAAAGAACGGATGCTGTGTATTTGAGCACATCTTCAAAAGAACTGTCGCCGTGATAGGAACGAAGATAACTGCTGTCTAAAATGATATATGCAATGTGATAAAGGCTTCTTGAAATATCGCTTATGGTGTAACGGAAATGATATTTAAAAAACTGCAGATTTCCCATACCGGTCTCAGAATCTGTCATTTTGTCCACAGCATTTTCTTTGCGTATCCGTTTCAAGCGTAAAATCAGCAGTGCTATTGCGACAATAAGGAGCAAGCAAACAAAAAGCGAAACAATAAGCCAAAAGTAGTTTATTTTTGAACTTTCCACTGCATACGAAAGATAAATTCCGCTTTTAACGTCTTCAGGAATTTCATTTGCTACAGTTTTAATTTTCAAAATCACGGTATCATCTAAGAGATTTGTGAAAACAAGTCCCGTTTTCACGGTTTGACCATCTTTTTCAACGGATACAAGTTCTGAATAATCCTTGTAATAAGGCAGTGCGCTGTCATTTGCAGAGGAAGAAACAATTTCTACCTGCAGATTTTCGCCCATTGCGTTCTTGTCTGTTTTATTTCCGTTTATATACACAAAGTCTACACCCGAACGCTCAGAGATTATCCCGAGCATATCGGGGATAATGCCGCAGTATGCGTTATTTTCCTCATCATAAAATTCAACCGGATAATTATCAGGACTTCCGGCTACATAGACACAGTCCCCCAAGCCCTCGGTTTTCTCAGTAGTATAAACTTCGGCAAATGCCGGCTGCACACAAGAGATAATCAGTAAAATTAAAGCAATTATATATTTCCTCATTTTCCGTATCACCTTGATTCTTTAAATGTTTATTCCTTTTCGTTCAATGCGTCCCCAGTCAAGCTTTTTCTTTTTATATCCCTTAAATGCCGTAAGTCGGACAAATGCCATAATAAAGCGAAGTGTTGTAACCTCAAAAAAGCACAGCATGATGGCCTTCATACAATCTTTGAATGTAACAGTCAAATCAATGGTTTGTATTCTTGAAAAGAATGCCGTAAGTGTAAGTATAGAGTTATATGATGCGTAAATCAGCATAAAAAGTATCATAAACGGCAGATTTAATAAATCGATACAGTATGCCGTTACCATAGTAAACACACCAAACACCTCTATAAACGGGGAAAGCAGCTCGTAAAACAAAAAGTACATATATGAAACAAATCCAACTGCACCGAATTTAGGATTTGCCATCATCTTTTTATGCTTCCACATCGTCTGGAAAAGGCCAAGATGCCAGCGCTTTCTCTGCTTTTTTAGGTCGCCTAATTTTTCAGGCACCTGAGTCCAGCAAACTGCATCGGTAGCATATTTGATGGAATAGGGAATTTGGTGAGCGAGGCAGTAGGAATGAAGCTTTACCACAAGCTCCATATCTTCGCCCATTGTGCCATGGTCATATCCACCTGCTGCGATAACCGTTTCTTTTTTAAACATTCCAAATGCTCCCGAAATGATAAGAGAGCCGTTAAAATGGTCAAATAGAATTCTTGATGCCAAGAAGGAACGGTCATATTCGAGTAGTTGCATACAAGCTAAAATGTTTTTGGGCAATCTGTATTTGATTACTCTGCCTTCGCTTAGTGTTACATCGTTACAAGGTCTTACTGTTCCGCCTACCGCAACCACATTTTCTTCCTCTAAAACGGGAATTACAATCTTCTTTAGGGAATCATACTGCAAAACGGAGTCTGCATCCATACAGATAAAGTATGGATATTGTGCGGCATTGATACCCATATTGAGCGCATCTGCCTTACCGCCGTTTTTCTTTCGTATTAAAGTAAGCGGTACCTTTTGCTCGTGGGATTCGTAAATGAATTCTTCCGGCTGACATGCTATACTTCTATGAAGAGGGCGTCTTACCGGATGCATATTGTATGCTTCTATCAGCATCTTTGAGGTTTTGTCCTTTGAACCATCATCTACTACTACAATCTCATAAAGTTTGTAATCGAGAGAAAGTAGAGATTTAACTGTCTGCACAACCGTTACTTCCTCGTTATACGCCGGAACAACAATGGTTATTGGGACAAAATAGTTGTCGCTAAACTTATTCATCAGCCTGTCCTGCATCTTCTTTTTATAAAGAGTTGATGCACCCACAACTACTGATAAGAACAAAAATGTAGAGTAGCCTATTAAGTAAACAACGAAACAAACGCTAATAATGTCAAAAATATTTTTTATTGTTTCCATTTCCATTATGCCTTCACCGCCTCTTTTTCAGTATTTCGCCTGTCAAGACGGTAGCGCATAATTTCTCTGGCATATCTGTCATTGCCATCAAAAACGCTTATTAAGTCATGATATGTATAACCAAGTTTTTCAAGGCTTATGGCGCTATTCTGTCTTATGTGCCAATTAGCACTTGATAGGTTTTCGACTAAAATTCGGAAGGTTACATCACCTGGGTATGATTTGAGCGCAGAAGATGCGATCGCCTGATATTCCCATGTGCGGCCTTCCAAATTTTCCGCTATCGCCTGAATAATATTTTCAGCTTCTTTAATCGGGAATTTTTCAAAGTATCGGATGACCGCAAAACGAAGCTCTCTATTTGCCTTTTCGTTTGATAAAAGCTCCAGCATTTCTTTATCACAGCGGATATTGCCAAAACGGAAGTAATTCAAAATATTAAGCTGCATTCCGGTGGAATATGCGTTAAAGCTTTCAAAAAGCATTTCTTTTAAGGGTTCTTTATCACCTTTGAAGTTTAAAAGTCCGTCACAAATAAGCTTAGGGTGATGAAAGGATAAATTCTTATCAATAACTTTAAGAGCCGAAACAACAATCTCAGGATTCTTAATACTGTAAATTGCCTTCAGTGTATTTTCTCTGCAATAAACATTTACGGACCGCAACAACTCAAGCAATATATCCGTAAGCACTCCTTCTTTGTCATGCTTTAAGATGTTGTATTTTTGCAGTATGTACGGAAAATATGCAATTTTAATTGTATCCTTGTTGATATATTTATGTGTTAAATACTCAAATACGGAATAAGTTTGCATTAAGTATTCTTCGCAAAGCTCTGGCGTTGTTTTGAATATGTTATCAAGTGCCTTGTCAAAGGCGGTAATGCCGGCGGTCCTTTGGAGAGATTTTTTTAAAAACTTTTTGTGGTTTTCCGAAACCGCATCGCCCGACTTTATCCTTTCAAGCTCATCCAAAACCACTTTTTCAAATTTTGCAGAATTGGTGCCAAGTGCTTTTTCACGGTGCTTTAAAATAAAAACATAGACAATGTTATAGCAAATCATACTGACGCATATTGCGATATAAGCATAAATCATTATTTCAATTTTCACCTTCAGTCACCCGCCTTCCATAAATTCTGCATAATGTAATAGGAGCTTTTTAGTCTTTCATGATAGGTCACATTGTTGCCCCAGCCTTCGAGCTTTACGCTTTCCATGGTAATTCGCCCGCTTTTAAAACCTACGCCTACATATATTCCATCGGTTTTAATGTTCTTTACGCCGTAGTTTCCGTCATAATAGTCATCGTGTATCTCCATTTTTGAGGGATCGGAGAAATTAAGAAGTTGCCAAGGGATTTTCACTTCTATATAGTCAACGTTTGAAATAAAGTCTGCAAGAGAGTTAAAGTCAGGACTTTTTGGATTTGCGTTACCATAGAGAAGCTTTCCTGTTTCAACCAATATGTCAATATTTCGTTCCAGGGGATTCTCGCTTAAAACCTTCTTTTCCACAATGGTATTGATCGGAACAAATTCGGGAGAATTTTTAGCCGGAATGTTTTCCTGTCTGTAGGTGTCAAATCCGTTTATTCTTCGCGAATATGTTGAGCGGAGTGCCTCATATCGCTCCTGAACAAGCAACCTCGAATTCTCGCTGCCGTTTATGACAAGAAGAAAATCTGCCTCTCTGTCAAATTTAACACCGAAATTTTTGCAGTAGTTGCTTCCTGTCTTTTGAGCCAAGTCGATTGGAATGTATATTATATCCTTTGAAAAGTTAAGATTTTTCTTGTTTATAAGGAAATACACAAACTTTTCATCATACTTGATTGAAAGTTCAGGATTACCTTTTACAACCACATCTTCTTCGTTCCATTCCGATATGTCCCCATCAACATAGCAGACAGATTTTTCCTCTCCGGGATCAAAGGATAACAGCCCAAAATACTGCCCGTTTGTCTGATAATCCGACCAATAAGGGGACCTTTCCTCGTTAATGGCATAAAGGGTATTCCATGTGCGTCTTGCCCATTCATCCTGCCACGAATACACACATCCGCCATTTAATCCCGCTTCCTTTATATCCTTCCAGCAGTCAGCAAGTGCCTTTCCTTGTTCTTTTTCCGAAACCTGGCTGTATATGCCATCCCCGTCCTTCGCTTCGTGTTCAACACCGCGTCCTGATGAAACACCAAATTCTGAAATTACAACAGGATAGCTGTGATAAGCATTAAGCATAGTAAAATATGTTCTGTAATCGTTAAAACTTCCGTCTTCATTATAGCAAGGTTCTATTCCACCGAAATCCTGAAGATATTTGAGCAAATCTGTCTGGAACGGATAAACATGATAGGATGCAAACTGACCTGAAATAAATTTATCTGTCCCCAAGATATTTTCTGCATCAACCTCTGCATATTTCTGGTATAGTCTCGCAACATCTTCAGGGTATGTAAATGGATCTGACTCCGGATGATTCGAAAAAGCAATGAGCCTTTGTGTTTCATATTTTTTTGATTCATATTCAATCATTTCATCGCCAACCGTTGCAAGCATAATTTCAAAAGGTGCCGCTTCATCTTTTGCATACATATATTCCCCTTTATATGAAAGACCTGATTCTTTGTATTTTTCATTGGTGTATGCAACGGTAGAAGGCTCCCAGTCAATGCCGAGAATGTATCCTATAACCCAATCCGATACATCCTTTGTAAAAGATCCGGAAGCCGAATTTGCTTTCCGCCCGAGTTGAATTTTCTTTCTTCCGTGAATTACGTCAACGGTAGTTTTTGCATTATCGATAAAACTTTCGATAAATTCATCGTCAAAAGCATCCCGATGGGAGAATTGCACATAGTCGTTTACCGAAACTCCCTGAATCAGATAAAGAGGCGTTTTATTGTTCTCGTTATAGCTGTAAAAAGCTTTATAAAATGTATCGGACTGTACACTGTAAACTCTTATGGTATTAGCACCCATTTCCTGAATTTGCCCAAACCAACGAAGATATGTAGTTTCATCTATCGCATAATCCGCAGACCATTCTCCCGGAATGGCAGAGCCTAAATCCACGCCCCTGATTTCAAAATCTATAAATTTATCACCCGACTTCAGCAAAATGTTTTTTCCGTCTGTCTTTACAAAACACGCCGGTGTATCGTTTCCAAAAGGAATATACCAACCAAGATGGTAATAAGCGAAATTAACTAATAAGATAATCGCAATAATAGCAGATACAATAATAATATATTTTTTCATTCGCTTATTACCTCCTTACTTAATAATTATAATTTTTGACCTTTGATTCGGCACAATACTGCCGGAGTACTTCTATATTTTCATTCATCCACTCGTGACGGTCTTTAATGTATCCTTTTAGCTGTTCTACTGCCTCATCATAGGAGTGAAGGTTTCTGTGAAAATCAAAAAGTCTATCCCATTCGGGCAGGAAAGTGTGTCCCCACTTTTTAAAGTTTCTGTCGATTGCAGGGCCCAAATACTTTATTACGCTGTCTATATAGGAATTCATATACGCTTCATTTAAGTACTGCTTTTCCAATTCCCAGTAGCGGTTTATTACCCTTTCAACAAACGTTTCGTCTTTAAAAAGCATATCAAACCAGAGACCGTCCTGCATAGAAAACATTCTGTAAGATATTTCATTTTCCTGATAGTTGTCAAATGCATTATTAAAATCCCATACACACATATGAAGCTTTCCGTCGATGCCCTTATACACATAGGTAGACTTGCTTCCTGCATCATAGTTACTTGTAAATTCATTGACAAGGAAGTAATCAATAAAGGAATTTACATCAATATAGTTTTCATAACCAAGCTCTTCGCTGTCATAATCATAAGAGTAAAGTGCCTTTTCAAAGTCTGAAAAATCATCACATATTCCGCTGGCAAGTTCGGGTGTCAAATTGTCGTTACCGGGATACACAATGTTCACCTTGCTCTCCGTTTTATATGTATAATTACTGAAATTATTTATATTTTTAAGCGCTGTATTACTGCCTCTGTCAAGTCTTAATAAGTATCCGGAGAAGCTGTTGTCCTTTTTGTCTACAGAAAGCTCAAGCCTCGCACCTGTCTTTCCCGCAGTTATTGTTTCGGTTAATAAATATAACCCCTGATATTCACCGTTTAAGATAAGTTCGCAAAAACGAACATTCGGAGCATACCCCATTATTTCGCCCGCAAGATGATAGCAGATGTAATTGCGGATAAGTGTTTTGTCAAGATACGGACCGTGAAGTGCCCACTCATGATGAGCATCCATTCCCATTAGGCTCTGAGGATTATTTAATCCTTCGGAGGATATCATTTTTATGATGTATCCCTTTTTCTCAAAATGCCTGGAAGAGTTACCGCGTATACGAATTCTTACATCACTTGATACGGAAGATGCGTCTTCAGTATGGTTGTTTTCGCCGCTGTTGTCAATTACCGAAAGCTTTGAGAGTATGGTTTCTTCTCCTGATTCAGACATAGTATACTCCAGTGTGTGACCACCGGGAACATTTAAAATCGGCTCTCCGGGGATCGCCTGACCGTTTGTATCTATTTTTATAATCGGAAGATGTGTGCATAGTCTTTCGTCCGTATGAGTACAGATCGGTTTTTCTTCTGCTTCCATATGCTGATGATACCGTTTCCCGTTATCCTCCGGCATCATAAAGCTTACCCAAAGCACCGCAATCAGCACCAAGGCTGTAGCGATTAGTCCGATTATTTTATATTTCAACCCCGGCACCTCCTTTAGCGGTTAGCCCCTAAGTTTAATTTGAAATCTCGTCGTTTTGCATAACAGTGTTTACATATTCAATATTGCCGATTTTATAAATCTCATCGCAAATACCGATGTTATTCTTTCTTTCTGCCTTATGAAGCATATTCGCTGTTATTTCATAAATAAATTCAATCGAGGTATCCGTTGAGTTTTTCACTCGCATATTAGCCTTGCCGCCGAAAAACTTAAACATTACGGCTTGAATAGGAGCCTCTTTGGTGCGGTTACCACGAACAATTACAAGCATACGGTTGTTATTCTTGATTGCTCCCATAATAAGTAAAATCACAAATACAAATGCGCTACCGATACCTGCCACAATAAAATCACCTACGCCGCAGCAGATACCTACAATGATTGTCCAGAAGATGTAGACGGTATCTCTTGAGTCCTTAATCGCAGTTCTGAAACGAACGATAGAAAGTGCACCCACCATACCAAGGGAAAGTGCTACGTTGTTTCCAATAACCGTCATTACCATTGAAGTAAGCACAGTTAAAACAACAAGGGATACATTAAATTTTTTACTGTAAATGGTTCCTCGGTGGGAAATCATATAGGATATAAAAATCAAAAATCCCAAAATTCCCGAAACCAAAATATTTGCCGCAATCTGCTCCCAGGTCAGTGTTGTTTGATCTTTTATTAGGTTAAAAATTTGACTTCTCATTTTAACATCTCCTTTATATTTCACTATAGCTTTGCTGTCTTGCGAGTGCATATTTACTTACCGACAGCTCACTTTTGTTGATACTGTTTATAAATTGCCTGATATAGTCAAGCAAAAAACCGTTAAATTTGACTTCAAGCACTACATTGAATTTGTCAAGCACCGGATTCATTATAAGATTTTCCGAAAATAAATCAAAAGAGCTTTCCGTTGCTATGATATTATTGTCAAATGTGATTCTGATCTTGTTTTCCTTTGCAATATATGCCTTTCGATTATACTGAACAATGGTTTTGGGGCGATAGCACTTATAATGCATAAGGCCGTAACATTCTTTTGCAAAATCTTCTTCGTATTTCAACAAAACTTCATACTTTCCGGCAATTAACGCCTCTGCATCCCCTTTTGTCATACGAAGTGAGCGTTTTTTCTGCGATGCGCCTTGCTTTTGCTTCATTTCAAGCATTGCAAAGTCGTGCTTCGGGTCATAAATTCTAAGCCTTATTTTTCGCCGAGTTTCTAAGCCATCAAGCTTTTCAAAAAAATCGTCATCATATACCGTATCAAAATACAGCGACCTTATTATGTATCCGTCTGTTCCGTTATGCTCATCCTGTATCATAAGCATATCAAGATAATGAGATTTATCTCTAAATTCCTCAAGACTGATCAAAAACTTCTTTTCTTCTCTGTTTACAACATTCATAAAATTCCTCCGTACAAAACAAAAGCTGCAATAATAGAAAGTCCCAAAAGACCCTTATCATTGCAGCTGGACTGGCATAGTTTAAAACCTTAGCCTCTTTGCTTTGCGTCACCGACTTTCGCCGATTTTGCTAAATATTAAACTTCTATTAGCATACCACAATAATTTATCTTTGTCAAACAACTTTTTATTCTCTGGCAAAAACCCAAAGTGTATTATTTACAGAATTTTCTTCTTCACATAACTTATAGACACTTAATACTACAGTATCTCCGTTAGTCTTTTTGTATGTAATTCTCGGTATCTTGCCTTCCAAAAGTTGTCTTTTCAGTGCCTCAAAATTCAAAAAGCTCATAGCCGCTCTGTGGAATTCGGGAGCAACGGATTCGTCGATGTATTTGGTTAAAAGACCTGAAAAATGTTCTTCATTTTCATTATAACCAAGATAAGCAGGCATTAAGATACGATGTGCTTTATCGGTATCCAAGTCTACACGATATATTCCGTTATATTTTTCATTCAGAATAGAAATCATCGCATCAATTTCAAGGATACCTGTCTTTGTGTGAACGTATCCTTTGTCATTTGTGCTCACAGCGTTCTTCTTTTCTTTATCCTGATAATACTGCGCTTTTGCCTCATACATTCTGACCTCGGCTTCTCGCACCATTTCCTCGGTGTCCGTGTTCTGCGTTCTGTATGACATACCAATTGCAACATGGTAATCCATCGGCTCAAGCTGTTTAGTCAGCATATCAATGCCCCTTTTTATATCATCCTGAGAGGAGTTCTTGGCAAATACCAAAAATTCATCTCCGCCCATTCTGTATATCTTATGGCCGTAGAATACTTCCTTTAAGGTATTGGCAATATACAAAAGCATTTCATCGCCCGCGGCATGACCGTATTTGTTATTGCGCAGGTGCAATTCATTGACATCAATATAAACACAGGAAAACTCCTGCGGTTTTTCTTCGTCAAATATCAAAAGGTCTTTTTTATAGGTAACACGGTTTGAAACTCCTGTAAGCGAGTCGGTTGTTGCCGCAATCTCCGTTTTGTTTAAATGCTTTTTGTTGTAAATAGCGATGGAAAAGCAAACCGCAATATCTTCTAAAAGAAGTCTGGTTGTTCTGCCATTTTGGGGATTTACAACACCAAGAATGCCGATATGATTGTTTTTGTCAATAACTGTTGCAAAGGAAACCTCTGTTATTTTATGCCTTTTTAAGAAATCATAAAAATCGTGGTTTGTTTTTACAAGATGGTTGTTTGGAGTAATGCACATAAGGCTTACGGTTGCGTTGTTTACCTTGTGAAGTTCTGCAGCATATCGAAGAATTTCTGATATAAAGTATTTTCTGTCATCGCCCGAAAGAATTTCTTTCAGGCTGGCAGATAGGGCAAAATTGTAGTCTTCTCCGTCTGTGTCAAAAAACACTGCGGAACGTGATTTCGCAAAGGTGACAAGCTCTTTTAAAGCTTCGGAAATGTTATTTTGCTGCTGATTGATTTCCAAAAGCAGTTTCCTGATTTTTGATGCACACGCTGTCGCAGAGCTTCTTTGTTTTTCGCTGCGCATCAAAATCATAATATACAAAGCCATGATGAGTAATATCGTGATAAATGAAACCAGGAGGAGTCTTGATATGATATGGGTTTTTGCAAACACCTGAGACTCGTACCTCGCGAGTGTTATTTTCCAGTCAATTCCTTCAAGGGTAGAATAATGCACATAAAGCTGCTCGCCTGTAAGTATCGATTTGAAAGCTGTGTAGCCATCATCGCTCTGCATCATCTGTTCGTAGGAATAGCCCTCGGTATATTCACGGTCCTTAAAGATGGAGATATTTCCAAGCTTCTCCTGAATGGTATCTATAACAAGGTTTCCTGTTTCTGTGTCATGAACGAAGAGCTGAGCATCAAGCTCTTTTGCCATATTGTTATACTTTTCACCTATAGTGTCAAGATGAATAACGCCATATAAAATACCGACGACATTTCCATCCACTTTAACAGGAACGGCGCTTCTAATAATTTCCTTTCCTTCTCTCGTAAGATCGGGAATTCTTCCGCTTATATATTCGCCGCGTGCCGCCTCTTCTTCAAAAGAGATCTTTCCGTCTAAATTAACAGAACCGACTTTGGTAACAAAAGTATTATCCGGATTCAGTATACCAATATTGGAAAACAGACCGATCGGCTTGAAAGATTCGAACATAATATCAAAGCTTTCACCGTCAGAATAGAGCTTGGCAGCAAAATTAGCCATCGTAAGCAGATTTTCCCTATCAGATTTGATCTGCAAAGTCAAGTCATCCTTGATTTGTTTGGTTTGAATATGTAGCATTTCATACGCCTCTTCCTTTGCATAGATGTAAAAAGAGGAAA
>JAZOOX010000010.1:0-27307 GCA_045655245.1 Clostridia bacterium
GTTTTCGGCGGACAAACTATAAAAACGCGAAACTTCGCGGATGAGTTGGCGCGTGCTGTCGGTGAAGACAAGGTTTTACGGGCGGATACCAAAGGCTGGAAGAAAAAACCGTTTTCTTTGGTGAGAACCGTTTTTGAAACCTTTAAAAAATGTGAGTGTGTTGTTATCCTTCCTGCCGATCGAGGAGTTTTGGTAATTCCTCATTTAGCGTTATTCTTCAGAGGAATGACAAAATCAAAGCTTAAATACGTAGTAATTGGCGGATGGCTGCCGGAATTTTTAGAGAAGAGAAAGTTTTTATCACGAACCCTAAAAAAGTATGACGGCATTTATGTAGAGACAAACGCAATGAAATGCAAAATGGAGGCCCAGGGGTTTAGGAACGTCTTTCTGTTGCCGAATTTTAAGAAACTGGATGTTCTTTCAAAGGATCGTTTGGTTTATGGAGAAAAAGCCCCTTATAAGCTCTGCACCTTCTCCCGCGTTCTTCGGGAAAAAGGAATCGAGGATGCAATAAACGCAGTAAAAAGCGTCAATGAAAAGCTCGGAAAAGAAGCATACACCCTGGATATTTTCGGCCGTGTTGATCCCGAATACGAAGAAGCCTTTTCTGATTTGTCTAAGGAGTTCCCCGATTATATCCGATATCGGGGAACGATAGATAATACCCAAAGTACAGGGCTTATTAAAGAATATTTTGCCCTTTTGTTTCCCACTTATTTCTACGGTGAAGGTTATCCCGGAAGTCTTTTGGATGCTTTTTCCGCAGGTGTTCCTGTGATAGCCAGTGATTGGCGTTATAACAGGGAGATCGTTGGAACGGATAAAGGTTTTTTGCACGAGCCGCGGAATGTAGATTCATTAGTTGGAATTTTGCTCACTTTACATGATAATCCCCAACAGCTTAATGAAATGAAAGAGACTTGTTTGGCGTATGCGGATTCTATGAAACCGGAGAATGTTATACGTTTGTTTTGTGAGAGGTAATAGTGTTATGGGAATTTCAAAGTATCAGTGGAAAAAATGGATAGGCAAATACGTTCTTAAAACCCGAAAAGGGTTTCAACAGGGGATAGGCACAATTTACAGCGTTTCGGATATCAAAGGGTACTATAACGATCTGCGTGAAAAGGTTCTTGAGGGCGAAAACCTGGCACCAAAAGAATTGCCCCAATATTATATGGACAGCGGTGAAAAATTCTTGTTTTCCATTGGTGTAATGCAGTATGGTTTGGGGTGCTACGACTTGTACCTGCTCGAAAAAGAGCAAAAGCATCTTGATAAAATGTTGGTTTGCGCCGACTGGGCGGTAGAAAGCCAAGAGGATCGGGGCGGTTGGCAGACCTTTTCCCATCTTTATCCCGAACATCCTTATTCGTCTATGGCACAAGGTGAAGGTGCCTCTCTTTTGATTCGTGCCTATGTGGAAACAAAAGACGAAAAGTATCTTAATGCCGCTAGAAAAGCAATTTCCTTCCTGTTGACCCCGATAGAAGAGGGCGGGGTCGCGTTCGAGACCGAAACCGATTTGGCGTTTAAGGAATACACCGAGCGGCCGATTGTTTTGAACGGTTGGATTTTCTCCCTTTGGGGACTGTTTGATTATATCAAGCTGACCAATGACGCGACCGCAAAAAAAGCCTATGAAAAAACGCTTGACACTTTGGAACGTTACATTCCCCACTACGACCTGGGCTTTTGGACGAGGTACGATTACTCGGAGCGGATTGCTGCCCCCTCGTATCACAAGCTATTGATTGATCAGTTTACGGTTATGTATGATATTACGGGTAGAGAAGTGTTTAAAAAGCATTTGGCACGTTTTGAGAGATACCGTGACAGCTTCTGGTGCAGAAATGTGGCTTTTGCGATTAAAGCAATTCAGAAGCTATCGGGCAGATAAACAAAACGGCAAGAGAGGGTAAGAATGAAAAAAGTAGTTTTTTATATTGATATGTTGGGACGCGGCGGTGCGCAACGCGTGATGAGCAATCTTGTAACGTACTTTTCCGAAAGAGGGTACGAGACCGTTTTGGTTAACGATTATATCCGCGACGAAAGCCTGCCCCACTATGACGTTCCCGAAACGGTGGAGCGCAGATACCTGCGTAAAAAACGGCAGGGGAATGTGATTGTCAAAAATGTTGGAAGAATAATTGAACTCCGCAAAATTTTAAAGCGGGAAAACCCCGATGTTACCCTTTCGTTTTTGGGTGAACCCAATGTGCGGCTTTTGATTGCTTCGTTGGGGTTAAAGACCAAAAAGGTAGTCTCGGTCCGAAATGATCCCAACAAAGAATACGGAAAAAGCAAATTTCGTAAATTTGTTGCAAACCTTTTATTCTTGTTTGCGGATGCGGTAGTGTTTCAGACAGAGGATGCGTCAAAGTATTTCTGCCCCGTTGTTCGAAAAAAATCTCGCGTTATTTTTAATCCTGTCAGCTCCGCGATGTATGCTGACGGAGACGGTGACCGCAGAGATATTATCACCTTGGGGCGCTTACAGCCGCAAAAAAATCATAAGATGCTGATTGATGCATTTGCTCAAATCTCAGATGAATTTCCAGATGAGCATTTGTGCATCTACGGGGATGGTCCCGACTATCAGAAGACCGCGGACTATATTGCTGAAAAAGGGATGCAGGAAAAAATCTTTCTTCAAGGCAACATTGCTGATGTAAAATCAGCGTTATGCAATGCAAAACTTTTTGTCCTTTCATCGGATTATGAAGGTCTGCCCAACGCACTGATGGAAGCAATGGCAACGGGAACCCCGTCCATTTCCACCGATTGCCCTTGCGGTGGGCCCAAAACATTGATGCAAAACGGCGTGCATGGAATCCTTGTTCCTGTCAAAGATACCGAATCTCTTAAAAATGCGATGGAAAAGCTATTGGCAGATAACGCCCTTCGGGAAACGCTTGGAAAAAACGCCCGTGAACGAGCAGAAATCTTCCGGGACGAAATGATATATAAGCAATGGGAAGAGTATTTCTTAGAACTTGCAGACCGATGAGGTGATGACAATGAACCAGGAACGAACAAAGCCGGCCATCAAAACAGGGCTATTTACTGTTTTGATGTTTATGTATTTAATGGCATTTAACCCGCCCATCCGTTTTAATAAAATTATGTGGTATGGCGCTTTGATTTTGGTCACTTTTAGTTTGCTCTATGTGATTCTTGCAAGGGGGAGAATTAAGGGTAATTATATGACCAAGTGGGTCTTCATAACTTATTCTTTTTTCTGTGTTTCACTGTTATGGGCCGGAGATAAAACTTTCCCTAATCCATTAAAGTATTTAATCTATATTTTTCCTATCTGTCTTTTGATGCTATATGCTTTTGAGAACCTACAAGATATAGAACAGCTGATGCGGATTTTACGTTTTGCGGTGCTTTTTACGGGCGTGTATGTTATTCTGCTTGTAGACCGCTCTCAGTTGGGCGAGGCACGTATCGGTGCGGCGTTGGAAGAAACGATGAACTCCAACGATATTGGTATGAAAATGTGTATTGGACTTCCATTGGCTTTTTACTTTTTAGGTCGAAGTAAAAAGTTATTGTCAAAATTATTCAATCTCTCATCCGTCATACTGTTTCTGTTTGTTATTTTCTATTCGGGTTCCCGTAACGCCCTGTTGACCATGCTGGCCACTTGTGTTTGCTACTTGTTGGTCCGTGCACGCGGATTAAAGAAGTTTTGGGCAGTTATCGGATCGGTTTTGTTGTTGGTTGGTGTTTATATCTTTATTATGAACTATCCGCCTGTTTATAACGTTCTTGGTATCCGTGTGGAAGCGATGATTAACGGTCTTTTGGGGAATTCATCCGAAGGCTCATTTGACTGGCGAAATTTGATGGTCAGCGAAGGATTGCGCTATTTTCGTGAAAGTCCGATAGTCGGACAGGGGATTGATAATTTCCGATATTTGTTTGGTGCACAATATGGGTATCAGACATATGCGCACAACAATTATGTAGAAATCCTTGCAGATGTTGGCTTAGCAGGTTTCTTGCTTTATTATTCGATCTATTTCTATGTGTTAAAAGGGCTTTGGAAATATGCCGTTGGACAAAGGGAACCCATGGCGATTTGTGTTTTTGTCATGAACATTGCCATCCTAATCAGTCATTTAAGCGGTGTGCTTTATGATAGTTGGGAAGTTAATACGCTCCTGGTTTTTGGGGCTTTGTACATTTCAATCAAGAAAGGGAAAACGGAAAATGAAGAAAGTCGAAAGATTTTGCAGAAAATGGATTAGAGCCAAAAACAAGATGAAGGCCAAAGTGAATTTGTACCTGTCAAATCCTACTCGGTTGATGCATCGTTTTAAATACAGAATGCTTTGTAATTCTGCATGGGGGAGAAGCCTTCCCGATGACGTCTTTTTAAAGAAGCTTTATCGTTTGCACTTTGGTAAAGAACTGGATTTGGAAAACCCCAAGACCTTTAACGAAAAGTTGCAATGGTTAAAACTCCATGACCACAATCCCGAGTATCCCCAAATTGTTGATAAAGTTGGTTTTAAGGAATACGTCACCGAAAAATTTGGTGCAGAATACGTTGTTCCTGTGATTGGTATTTGGGATGATGTGGATGACATCGATTTTGACGCTTTGCCCGATAAGTTCGTAATGAAATGTACCCACGATAGCGGCAGTTTTTTGATTTGTACGGACAAAAACAACATCGACTGGTTGTACTGGAAAAAAAGAATGAAAAAGCTCTTGAAAAGGAACTATTTCTGGCTAAATCGCGAATGGCCTTACAAGGAACTAAAGCCCCGAATCATTATTGAACCGAATCTTGCCGAAAAACCCGGACAAAGTATCCGTAACGTTAAGTTCTTTTGTTTTGACGGCGAACCAGAGTTCCTTTTAATCGGAACCAACAGTTCGGCTGGAGATGATAGTTCCTGGGATGTTGACTTTTTTGATATGGATTTTAACCACTTGCCCTTTCAGTTTGAAGGAACCAATGCAAAAGAACTTCCCCATAAGCCTGAGAACTGGGATAAAATGATTGAAATGTCTCGGGAATTGTCTAAAGGTATTCCTCATGTTCGTGTTGATTTTCTGGAGACTGAAGGACGCATTTACCTGGGGGAACTGACATTCTATACCGCTACCGGTATGGGCAAGTTCACTCCCGAAGAATGGGATTTGAAACTGGGTGAATTCATAAAACTTCCCAATAAAACCGAAGAATAAAAGAGGGATTGCTTTGTCAAACGAGTTAACCAAAAAAACAGGAAGGGCGGTCGCTTGGTCGACAAGTACCGAGGTTATTACCAAGCTGATTGTGCCTTTTACCAATATGTTGTTAGCGCGATTGCTGACCCCCGAAGCATACGGCGCGGTAGCAACTATCAGCATTGTTATTACCTTTGCGGAACTGTTTACCGATGCAGGATTCCAAAAGTACGTTGTACAGCATGAGTTTAAATCGGAGGCCGAACTGGACCGCGGTACCAACGTAGCATTTTGGACTAACTTTAGCATTTCTCTTCTTGCGGTTTTGCTGATTGCTCTTTTTAGAAACCCTCTTGCTGAATTCGTTGGAAGTCCCGGGTTGGGAACCGCAATGGTCATTGCTTCATCGAACATTATTCTTGTGTCTTTTTCCAGTATTCAGCGGGCACGCTTCAGACGGGCGCTTGATTTTAAATCATTGTTTTATTTGCGGGTCAGTGCAACGTTGATTCCCTTTCTGGTAACGATTCCTTTGGCCTTTGCTCTGCGAAATTACTGGGCTTTGATTATTGGTGACTTGGCCCACAAACTGTTTAACGCCATTTTTCTGTGGATGAGATCCTCCTGGAAACCTCGTTTTTTCTATGATTTTTCCCTGTTTAAAGAAATGTTTTCCTATACCATATGGATTCTATTGGAAAGCATTACCATCTGGTTGACCGGATATGTGGATATCTTCATACTTGGTAAAATTCTGAGCGATTATTATCTGGGTATTTACAAGGTTTCTAGTACAACGGTTATCGGATATATGACATTGGTTACGACGGCACTGATGCCGGTTTTATTTTCCGCTTTATCTCGATACCAAAAGGATGACGAAAACTTCAATAAAACCTATTGGCTTTTCTTTAAATATACTTCTTTACTGATCATCCCTATGGGTATTGGCGTATTCGTATACCGTGATTGGGTACGAACCATCCTTTTGGGAGCGCAGTGGGAGGAAGCCACTCTTTACTTGGGGCTTTCGGGCTTGGCTAACGGTCTCACCATCCCGCTGACCTATCTGCCCAGCGAGGTGTATCGTAGTAAAGGTTATCCCAAACTTTCTATGTTCTCACAAATGGTCTTGATTATCACCTTAATTCCGTTGGTTCTTTTTGCATCCCAATACAGTTTTAAGGTGTTGTACATTGCACGGTGTTTTGTGCCATGCATTGTCGGTATTTTAACCCACGCCCTTTTGATGCATTTCAAATTCGGGTTTAGAATTTCGAAAACGATTAAGACCATTCTGCCGTTCTTGGCTTCGTCTGCGGTGATGGCGGCAGCGGGAGTTTGGTTTGTTAGAATTTCCTCTTTGATGTCCAGTAGGATGTCAATGCTATGGCAAACCGTCAGCATCGTATGGTGCGTCATCATTTATTTTGCAGTCCTGTTTGTTTGCTTCCCGAAAATTCGTCGGGAGGTGCTGGAGGCATCTTTTGTCAAGAAGGTATTGGCGAAAATTAGGAAACAACAAAAGGAAGCGTAAGTAAAAGCAAACGTTTTTGTACAAATAAGATGTTGCACAAAAGTTGCTATGGAGAAACACTCGTAGGGGCTGAATGTGCATACTCATAAAAATCAAGAAAGGGAGAGTATTCGCAAATGAAAATAGCAGTTGCGGGAACCGGTTATGTCGGTTTATCAATGGCAGTTTTACTTGCACAAAACAACGAGGTTTTTGCGGTTGACATTATCCCCGAAAAAGTGGAGATGATCAATGCAGGAAAGTCGCCTATTGCTGATAAGGAAATCGAGGAGTATTTGGCAACAAAGTCCTTGAATCTCGTTGCTACAACGGATGGTACGAGCGCTTATAAAGAGGCGGAGTTGGTTATTATTTCCACGCCGACAAATTACGATCCGAGTAAAAATTATTTTGATACGTCGTCTGTTGAATCGGTAATCGGTCAGGTTATGGACGCTAACCCCGATGCGGTTATGATTGTGAAATCAACCGTTCCTGTTGGGTTTACCGAGAAGGTGCGGGAAGATTTTTGTTGTGATAATATTCTTTTCAGCCCTGAGTTTTTGCGTGAGGGAAAAGCGTTATATGATAACCTTTACCCCAGTCGGATTATCGTTGGGGTTCCTGCCCACAACGAGCGATTAGGAAAAGCTGCAGAAACTTTTGTGAATTTGCTTAAAGAGGGGGCGCTTAAAGAGGATATTGAAGTTCGCTATATGAACCCCACGGAAGCAGAGGCAGTCAAACTGTTCGCCAATACATATTTGGCGTTGCGCGTCAGCTTCTTTAATGAACTTGATACTTATGCCTCGGTTCGGGGGCTGGACACCCGTTCGATTATAGAAGGGGTCGGCCTTGATCCGAGAATTGGTTCCCATTACAACAACCCGTCCTTTGGTTACGGGGGGTATTGCTTGCCCAAAGATACCAAGCAACTTTTAGCTAATTATAGTGATGTACCGCAAAATATCATTTCCGCTATCGTTGCGGCTAACGGGACGAGAAAAGATTTCATTGCAGATCAGATTATTGCAAAGCATCCGAAAATTGTGGGTGTTTACCGTCTTACGATGAAAGCGGGATCGGACAACTTCCGTCAATCTTCAATCCAGGGCGTTATGAAGCGCATTAAAGCAAAGGGGATCGAGGTTGTTATTTACGAGCCGACCATGAAGGAAGATCAATTTTTCAATAGTCGTGTCGTTCGCGATCTTGATGAGTTTAAGCGGATTTCCGATGTGATTGTTGCTAACAGATATCATGATGATATCTCCGATGTGTTGGATAAGGTATATACCAGAGATTTGTATTTCAGAGACTAAAGGCAGAATGATTGCGGCTTTTGGACCAAAAAACGGGAAAAACGGTATGACATTGCCGGTTTAAACAGTTATGAAAAGGAGTAAAGCGGTTATGCTGACACCTAACGTTCAATTAGAAAACAAGACGGTTTTAGTAACGGGCGCGGCAGGGTTTATCGGCTCTAATCTGGTTATGGAATTACTTCGCACCGTTAAGACTGTAAATGTTGTCGGAATTGACAATATGAACAATTACTACGATGTTTCCATCAAAGATTATCGATTAACTGAAATTGATAAACTGGCATCCGAAACAAACGGTTCAAAGTGGACTTTTATTAAAGGAGATATCGCAGATAAAGCGTTCATCGATCGTCTTTTTGATGAATATCGCTTTGATGTCGTGGTCAATCTTGCCGCACAAGCGGGGGTAAGGTATTCTATCACCAATCCTGATGCCTACATTGAAAGTAATCTGATCGGTTTTTATAATATTCTCGAGGCGTGTCGTCAATACCCTGTAGCTCATTTGGTGTATGCCTCCAGTTCGTCTGTATATGGGTCGAACAAAAAGATTCCCTATTCTACCGACGACAAGGTGGACAACCCTGTTTCGCTGTATGCCGCAACTAAAAAGAGTAATGAATTGATGGCACATGCGTATTCCAAATTGTACAATATTCCCTCGACGGGATTGCGGTTCTTTACAGTTTACGGACCTGCAGGACGCCCCGACATGGCATATTTTGGTTTTACCAATAAGCTGTTAAAAGGGGGAATTATTGAAATCTTTAACTACGGAAACTGCAAACGCGACTTTACTTACGTTGACGATATCGTGACAGGCGTGAAGCACGTGATGCAAAACGCTCCCGAAAAAGAAACGGGTGAAGACGGTTTGCCGTTACCGCCTTACAGGGTCTATAATATCGGTAACAGCAGTCCCGAAAATCTGTTGGATTTTGTAACGATCCTGCAGGAAGAACTGATTCACGCTAAAGTACTGCCCGAGGATTACGATTTCGAGGCACATAAGAAACTGGTTCCTATGCAACCAGGGGACGTTCCGATTACTTACGCGGATACCGAGGCGTTGGAAAGAGACTTTGGGTTTAGACCCAACACCGGTTTGCGGGACGGCTTGGCGCGATTCGCAAAATGGTATTACGAATTCTACATTAAAAAGTGAGGTGAGAAAGATGCGCAGTGAAGTTCAGGATTTGCTCATTAAAATCATTCGTTCCGAATTAACGGGGGAATGTGGTTCTTCCTTTCAGCCGAATGAGCAGGTCGTTAAACTGGCGCTGAAGCATCAGCTTTCTCATCTTGTTTTTCACGCCTATGCCAAATCGGGCGAGAAAAAATACAATCCGTATTTGTACCGCAATATTTTGGTCGTTGAACAACAAAAGAATGCCCTTGATAAAATTCGCAAATCGTTTAGCGAGAATAAAATTCCGTTTCTTCCGCTCAAGGGGAGCGTTCTTCGCTCGCTTTATCCCGAGGATTGGATGCGTAACAGTTGCGACATTGATGTTTTAGTCAAGCGCGAGGATTTGGAAACCGCCGGCAGGATCTTGTCATCGTTGGGGTATGCGAAGCATACGGTCAGCGGCCATGATGTTTCTTACCATACGGGTGCGGTGCGGATTGAACTTCATTTTGCTTTGATCGAGGATTACCGCTATCCGCAGATCTCTGCTGTTTTGGAAAAGGTTTGGGATGAGGCCCAACAGGTCGGCGATTTTGAGTATGTGATGAGGGATGAAATGCTCTACCTCTTCCACATCGCCCATATGATGAAGCATTTTGAAAACGGTGGCTGCGGCGTGCGTCCCTTTATGGATCTATGGCTTTTGCATCACAAAAAAGCGTTTGACCGAGAAAGACGTGAAAGGTTGCTCCGACAATGCGGGATTCTACGTTTTTCCGCTGTGATGGAAAGGTTAGCAGACGCGTGGTTTTCAGAAGCGAATGCCGACGGATTGGAACAACTGGAGGCGTTTGTTTTTGATGGAGAGGCGTACGGGACGGTTGAGAACAGAGTCGCCGTGAAAAAGCAGAAACGTGGTGGCAGTGTTGCTTACCTGCGCTCGAGAATCTTTGTTCCTTACGCAAGATTGAAGGAACAATACCCTATATTGCAAAAAAAGAAGTACCTACTTCCCTTTTATCAAGTGGTTCGTTGGACAAAAATGTGGCGACGAAAAGGTCGCTATGTGCAGGAATTGAAGGAAAGCGTTTCTGTAACAACCGATAAAAAGGTTAACGAATTGTTAAAAAGTCTTGGGTTATAAATAAAAAGCCGTTTCGTAGAAGAAACGGCTTTTAAATTTGCTCTTGACTTATATCTCCATCAGTTGTATAATATATTTGTTATAAAATACATAACCATAAGGTGATGATATGAACTTTAGGCAGTATAAGTATCTTTTAACCTTGGCTGAAAAGGGTAGCTTTTCGAGAGCCGCAGAAGAACTGGGCGTTTCACAACCCTCTTTGAGCCAGTATGTCAAACGAGTTGAAACCGAGAATGCTGTTAGCCTGTTTGAACGGACAAACGGCGAAGTACGCTTGACCGATGCAGGGAGGGTGTATCTGGATGCCGCCCGCAGAATTTTGGAAATCGAGCGTCAAATGCAGGGGGCATTTAATGATTTAGCAGAACATAAAACCGGTTCGGTTGTGGTTGGAACATCACCGTACCGTTCCGCCGTAATGATGCCCTCTATTGTGAAAAAGTTTCGGGAGCGGTATCCCGGGATGCATATTGTGGTGGAGGAAATGACCACCCAGGATTTACTGGAGGCGTCTCAGCGAGGGCAGTTTGACGTATGTCTTACGATGTTACCGGTCGATGAACAACCGTTTTCTTATGAAAGGATTGCCGAAGAAGAGCTGGTTTTGGCTGTTCCCAAGGATTTTCCTCCTATTTCCTCTCGGCAGATAGCGGGAAGGAAGTATCCCTCTATCGATGCCAAAAATGCGGATGGGTTGCCTTTTGTGATGATTACCGAAGGACAATGGATGCAAAAAGCGCTGGATAAGTTATCAAGCGAATATGGGCTTTCGTTAAAGAAAGTTGCTGTGGTAAAAAGCTTGGAGGCGCAAATCGCAATGGTGCGTGCAGGAATCGGGGCGGCGTTAGTGCCCGGTGGCATTGACCGTTTTTGCCCTTCTGAGGAAGTTAGGTATTATTCATTTAAACAACAACTGCCCAAGCGGGAGGTTGTCGTACTGTGGAGACGGGAGCAACACTTAAACGGGGTAACAAAAGAACTGCTCCGTATGATGAAAGAAATTAACTGGTAAAGGGAGGAAATTTATAATGCCGTCTGCTTTCATTTATCTCGGTATTTTACTTGGAATCATTATCGTCTGGTTTATGCTTTTGAAAAGACCGATTTACGAGGCTGTCATCATTAGCTTTTTGGTTTTGGTGACCGTTACGGGGACATGGGGGAACATTGGCGCATATATCGAAAAAGGTCTCTCTACATCCTTGCTCTATTCGATGATTGCCTTTGTTGCGATGTCCATTGTTTTAACCAAAACAAAAATTTTAGACAGTTGCATTGCTATTATTTTGTCTTTGCTCGGACGAATTCCCGGAGGGGCAGGGTATGTTTCGGTGATTGCCTCTGCTTTTATGGGCGCACTTTCGGGCAGCGGTCCCGGAAACGTTATGGCAACGGGCGCCATTACCATTCCCGCAATGAAAAAGACGGGATTTCCTGCCGAATTGGCGGCGAACGTGGAAAGTAACGCAAGTTATCTGGGAAATATGATCCCGCCGTCTTCTAATATCGTAGCCGCTTTGGGCGCATTCGTTGCATTATATCCCGAAAGCAATATGACGACAGGGCAGTTTTGGATCGTTTTGTGGGGGCTTTCTTTCTGGTTTATCTTGCAACGCATTATTATGGTTTTTGTGTTTTGCAAATATTATAAGGTAAAGGCAATGCCACCTGAAGATTTGCCTGATTTTAGGGAGTCGCTCAAAAATGGTTGGCAAGGTCTGCTGCTGCCCGTTATCATTCTTTTACCCTTCTTTTTGGACTATCTGTTTAAAGATACCTTCTTTACTTCCCGCCTTGGCACAACGGGCGCAAAGTACTTATCCAATAGCTTACTGCTGTTTATCCCGGGTATTTCGGTGCTCTTTTCCTGCTTGATTACCAAAGATAAAAAGGCTGTTACCCCTAACCGAATCGCAGAGATGTTTGCAAAGGGCGTGAAAAGTATTTCACCCGCCGTAGGCGTTTGTATCATCGGCTATATGATTGGCGCTTTATTTAATGACTTGAATGTTGCCGCCGATATTGAAGCCTTTATTCTTGGCGTCAATTTCAGCAAACTTGGATTGGTCATCTTCATTTCTTTGCTGACTTGCTTTTTGGGAATGGTTATTCCCGGTTCGTCATTGGTTGTTATCTTTGGGCCTGTGTTTATTACCTCGTTTGCCTCGGTTGGTGTAGATCCGATTTTGGCGGCGGCAATGTTACCTTGCATTTGTGGCGTTATGTGCGGAATCACCCCGCCGCTGGGCTTGGGAATGTATGCGGGGATGTCCTTGGCGGAGTCGGACTTTAGTAAAACGTTCAAAAACAATTTGTATTGGGTTTTCGCACAATTTGCAATGGAAATAATCGTTTTGATGGGATGGCTGCCCATTTTGGGTCTTTAAGGAGAGGTGAACATGAAAAAATTTTCGGACGTTTTAAAAACAATCTTTGGTTATGGTATTATGATTGCCTTGTTCCTCGGCGTTTTCATTTTCTTCGGTTATGTTATTGCGCTGGTGATTGGTGGCGATGCCGCCGCTCAGATCTGTGAAATCGTATATAAACGGATTGTTCCCGTGATGATTTATTTAGGAACATCAATGGTGCTTTTAGGCTTGCTTGCAATGTACCTTGCAGGCGAAAAAGCCTTGACACCCAGCAAACGAAAAAAATAAAAAGAAGGACACGTTCTGTGTCCTTCTTTTTGTATTAAATGACGATGTGCGCCAGGGGAGAAGCTTGTGTTTTACTGATCCACCCCCACACGATCCATAAAGTGACAAGGGGCGGCAGTTTGTCCCGGCTCATTATACTGATATTTCCCAGGAAATGGAATGTTCCTAAAAAGCTGGTTTATTTTACAATCATCAATGTTTCGTTGACGGATGGGCGATTTTGTGGTATACTATATTGAACTTTTGGAAGGAGAAGCAAACGATGAGAAAAACAAAAATCATTTGCACTATAGGTCCGTCCAGTAACGAAGAGCATATTTTTTCCGAGATGTGCACCGCAGGGTTGAATGTCGCACGGCTGAACTTTTCCCACGGCACCCATGAAGAGCATCAGCGGTCTATTAATATGATTAAAAAGGTGCGGGAAGAACAAAACCTCCCCGTTGCCATTATGCTGGATACCAAAGGTCCCGAGTACCGCATCAAGACCTTTGCAGACAAGAGCATTACCTTAAACGACGGAGATCCTTTCGTTTTTACCGTTCGTGATGTGGTGGGCGACCGCAGTATGGTTTCGGTCAACTACGAGGGTCTTATTAACGATATTTCAGCAGGGGACACCATTCTGGTCAATAACGGCCTGGTGGCTTTTAAAGTAATCGATAAAAACGAAACAGATCTTTTTTGCACGGTGGTTACGGGCGGGGTACTGTCTGATCGTAAGAGTATGAGCTTTCCCGAGAAAACCTTGCAGCAAGTATATCTAAGCGAGCAAGACAAGGCGGACTTGCTTTTCGGTATCCGAAACGAGGTTGATTTCGTTGCCGCATCTTTCGTCTCTACCCGTCAGGATATTCTGGAAGTAAAGAACTTCCTGGCCGAGAATGGCGGCGGGAATATTGGCTTGATCGCCAAAATTGAAAACCGTGCGGGAATTAACAATATCGAGGATATCTGCCGCGAATGTGACGGCATTATGATTGCCCGCGGCGATTTAGGGGTGGAGATTCCCTTTGCCCAACTCCCTGCGGTTCAGAAATATATCATCGAAAAATGCCGACTTCTGGGGAAACGAGTCATTACCGCAACCGAAATGTTGGAGTCGATGATTCACAACCCAAGACCCACCCGTGCCGAGATCTCCGACGTGGCAAACGCCGTTTATGACGGAACCAGTGCCGTGATGTTGTCGGGGGAGTCTGCCGCGGGAAAGTACCCCGTAGAAACGATTTTAGCGATGTCCGAAATTGTGGAAGAGACAGAAAAACACATCAATTATATCAATCGTTTTAAAAAGAAGGAATTCAAAATAAAAAACCAGGTGGACGCCATCTCTCATGCGACTTGCGGTATGGCAATCGACATCGGCGCCAAAGCCATCGTGGTTTCGTCTATGAGCGGAATCACTGTGCGCATGGTCTCTCGATTTCGTGCACCTATGGACATCATCGGGATGACCACCGATAAAAAGATTTGGTATCAACTGGCGCTGTCTTGGGGTGTTACGCCCGTTCTGAGCGATGTTTTTAACTCTACCGACGTGCTGTTTTATCACGCTGTTCGTGCGGCAAAACAGAAGTTGGACCTGCAGGCGGGGGACAGTGTGGTGATGACGGGCGGCATTACCAACGGCCGTTCGGGTAATACCAATATGATCTTGGTTGAAACCATATAGGGGAGGGGATCAGAAATGTACGGAGCTTTGATTGCATCAGCTATTGCGGCTTGGTTTGTGGGTTTTGTCCTGGACGTTAATGTTGGTTCTGACGTTCCTGCAATGATGAACCTGCGTCTCCTTTTCCCCATGATTACGGTGGGTATTTGTATTATAAAGGCGATCAAGGATAAGGACTGAAACGAATGGCAAGTATTGCAAAAGATTTTACAAAAGGAAATATTCCGCGGCAGTTACTTTTGTTTACCCTGCCCTTTATGGCGTCCAATGCCTTGCAAGTCCTTTACTCCACGGTGGATATGGTCATTGTCGGAAACTTTGTAGGAACGGCGGGTCTGTCTGCGGTCTCCCTAAGCAGTCAGGTGCTGAACTTTGCAACCATGGTCTGCCTTGGGTTTTCCAATGCAGGACAGGTCTTGATTTCTCAGGTGCTGGGTGCGGGAAAACGCAATGAATTGAACCGCATCATCGGCACGTTGTTCTCGATCATTTTGCTGATGGGCATTTCTCTTTCGGTTGTTTTTTTGGCACTTCGCAAACCGATTTTGAGTTGGATGAACGTCCCTGCCGAGTCGTATACAATGGCACTTGAGTATCTGATTATCTGCGCTGCAGGCTTGCTCTTTACCGCAGGGTATAATATGGTCTCTGCTGTCCTTCGGGGAATGGGGGATTCCAAACGCCCCTTCCTGTTTATCGGGATTGCTACAGTCGTCAACCTGGTTTTGGACATCCTTTTTACGGGCTGTTGGAATTGGGGTGTAGCGGGTGCCGCTTATGCCACCGTGATGGGTCAAGGCGTTTCTTTTCTCTTCTCGCTTTATTACCTTTGCAAACATAAAGACGCCTTTGGGTTCGACTTTACGTTGTCCAGTTTCCGTATCGAGCCTAAGTACAGTAGGATGATTCTTTCTTTGGGTACGCCCATGGCAATTCAGGCAGGATGCATCAACTTGTCCATGCTTTATGTTAACGCACTGGTCAACAAGGTCAGTGTGGTAGCTTCTGCCGCATTCGGCGTTGGCATCCGAATTGATGATATTTTCAATAAAATCTCCCAAGGTTTACAGTTTGCCGCGATGCCGATGATCAGCCAAAATCTTGGCGCACATGAACAAAAACGTGCACAAAAGGTGGTTTGGTGGACTTTCCTCTTTTCGGGTGTCTTCACCGTCCTGACCATCGTGATCTATCTGTGCTTCGGCCGCCAACTCTTTATGCTGTTTTCCGACGACCCGTTGGTGCATCAGATGTCGAGCGTTTTCATTGCCGCCATTTTGTGGATGTTTCCTGCACTTGCCATTATGCGGGGCACTCACGCATTTATCCAGGGCATCGGCAATGTTAAATTGGGAATGGTTTTGTCCATTTTGGACGGCGTTGCCTTGCGGATTGGGTTGAGTTGGCTCTTTGGTATTGCCCTTGACTGGGGCTTTTACGGGTTTGTTTTGGGATACGCTCTTGCCCCTTACGGTTGTGCCATTCCGGGCGCCATCTATTTCTTGGTGGGACGCTGGAAAAACCGGCGAATACTTTCGGACGAAATATAGTATAATTAGGCTGAAAAAATCTATCTTTTTATATGGAACGATTATACCTAAGAACAACTTTGCGGTCAATCATTTGAACCACGGCGTCAAAAATCCTGTCAAACGGAAGGCGCAAAGTTTTGTATATTGTTATCACCTTTGCAACGGAGAATGTGTTTGGTTTGGTATACATCGGCATTGATTCCTATGGCATTTTTGTATAAAAAGACACAAGGAGAACGAATATGCTTGACACCTTTTTGGCAACCCTTTCACCCATGTTGACAATGTTTGTCCTGATGGTTTTGGGGTTTGCTGCAAAAAAACTGAATCTGGTACCCGACAACACGGCGGTGGTTCTCTCCAAACTGGAAAATGCTTTTTTCGTTCCTGCGCTGATGATTCACACCTTTATGCGTTATTGTACGGTGGCATCCTTGAAGGAAAACTGGAACCTGCTTTTTTACAGTGCGGTTGCCATCAGCGTTGCCTTTGTGTTTTCTCAGATCTTGGCACGGCTGTTTGAAAAAAAGGATGAGTACCGCCGTAATGTATATAAGTATATTTTTATCGTGGGAAACTTTGGCTTTTTGGGAAACGCGGTTATTTTGGAACTTTTTGGCGAAGAAGTGCTTTATAACTACCTACTCTTTACGCTGTTTATTCAGGCTTTGGTAAACACTTGGGGACTCTCTTTGATGATTCCCAAAACCGAAGGAAGGACCTCTGCTTTCAGCCGTCTCAAGACCCCGGTTTTTGGCGCCATTCTTATCGGTGCGGCGTTGGGACTTTCGGGACTTGGGCAGGAGGGGGTAATGCCTTCGTTTATTGCAGGTGCCATCTCTAACTGTGGTTCCTGTATGGGACCCGTGGCAATGATCCTGGCGGGTTTTGTTATCGGTGGTTACGATTTGCGGAAAATGGTCACCAGCGGCAGGGTATATTTGATCACCCTACTGCGGCTGTTGGTCTTGCCTGTTATTATGCTGGGCTTTTTGTATCTCATCGGTGCAGGGGAGCGAGTATTGACCTTTGCCCTCTTTGTATTTGCAACCCCTTCGGGACTTAACGCTGTTATTTTCCCTACAGCCTATGGTGGCGACCCTTATACCGGCGCATCGTCAGCGATGGTGTCCAGTACCGTTTGCGTCTTGACCATCCCGCTTTTGTATTCGATTTTAACCGTTTTAGTATAGCGTTTCTTTTTAGGATCGCGTGATGGCATTAAACGAAGTTGTTGACATATCAACTTCTTGATTGTATAATATTGACGGGAGGCGAGAAAATGCGCACAAAACTAAAAGAACGGATGTTGCCTGATTACACCCACGGGGAAGAAGTTTTTAATATGGTCACACATATCGTAGGCGGCGGGCTGGGGGTCGTGATGCTGGTGCTTTGTGTCCTTCGCGCCGCGCTTCACCATAATATTTTGGGGGTCGTAGGTGCGGCAATTTACGGTACCACAACGGTTTTACTTTATACCATGTCCAGCATCTATCACGGATTACATAACGGTACCGCAAAAAAAGTGTTCCAAGTATTGGATCATTGTACCATCTACTTAATGATTGCAGGGACTTATACCGCTGTAGCCTTTGGCTCCGTTGCAAAGGTCAGCCTTTGGGTCTGTTGGGGGATGTTTGCTCTGGAATGGGGGCTGACCGCCCTGGCTGTTACCCTGACTGCCATTGATCTGAAGCAGTACAACACTTTTTCAATGATTTGTTATATCGTGATGGGGTGGGCGATTATTTTTGTATATCCCATCTTTACCCGTGCGGTGGGAATAACCGGCGCGTTGCTGATGTTCATCGGCGGGGTGGCGTATACCATCGGTGCCATCCTGTACGGCATCGGAAGCAAAAAACGGTATATGCACAGTCTTTTCCATCTCTTTGTTTTGATTGGCAGTCTGCTTCAGTTTTGGAGTATCTTTTGGTACGGACTATGAAAAAAGCACCCGAAAGGGTGCTTTATTTTTGCAGTTCTTTCCGTTTTCTGCGGCGGACACGGTTGATGTGCCGCTCGAAATTTCCGCTGTTAATCAACTCTGCCAAAACCAGTTGCTCAAAGGTGGGCACAGTGCAGGAGTAAAATCCCAGCTTTGTTTTAAACGTTTTTGCCAGATGGACAGGAAGGACCATATACCCCATGCGCATAGACGGGGAGACCGTTTTGGAAAAGGAGTTCATATAGATAACGTTGTCGCGGGTGGCACTTGAAAACAGGGTATCTTCAGGCTTTTTCGAGACCGAAAACTCCGATTCAAAATCGTCTTCTACCAAAACCCGTCCGTCACGCTCTGCCCAACGCAAGTATTCGTGCCGCTTGGATGCCGATGCCGTAACACCGCTGGGAAAACTGCGATAGGGGGTAATGTGCAATACGTCTGCCTTGGTTTTGGAAAGGGCGGCACTTTGAATCCCGTCGGGTCCCAACGGCAACTGTTCGAAACGGACATCGGCGGCAGAGTAGACCTGCTGGATTTTTTGATAGGCAGGGGACTCGATTCCAAAAACTCGCCCCCGTCCCAACATTGCAATCATCAGGGTGTAAAGGTGCTCTGATCCCGAGCCGATGATAATCTGCTCCTCGGTGGCATTGATGCCGCGGCTTCGTGCCAGGTATCGGCTGACCGCAGTGCGCAGCTCCATCCGACCGCTGTTGGGCGATTTTTCCAAAATCCCTTCGCCGTAATCACTTAATACCTTTCGCATGGTCTTTGCCAAGAGGGAATACGGGAAGCCGCTCTCGTTGGCAGCTTCGCCGATAGCGGGGTGGACAAACTTTTGCTCTGCGGTGCTGACAAACCCATCGGCGGTTTTAAACGCTACAAAATATCCGCTTCGTTCTCTTGATTCTACGTACCCTTCGTCGCAAAGGAGAGCGTATGTGTGTTCCACTGTAACGGTGCTGATGCCCAATTCGTCGGCTAACGTACGCTTGGACGGGAGTTTGCTGTTGTAAGGGAACCGCTGTCCGGTAATATCCTCCCGCAGTTGCTGATACAGTTGTAAATAGGCGGGACTCTTTTTGTCCCGTGAGATCACATATTTCATCTGGTATTATAATTTTCTCCAATTCTGATTATTTCCGTAATATCAGTTTAAGTATATACTAGATACAGTAAAAAAGTCAAGGGGAGAAGGAAATGTCCCATAACAAACAACTGAAAATTGCAGTTATCAATGATTTTTGCGGGTTTGGCAGATGCTCGATTGCGGTGTCTCTGCCCATTATTTCTGCAATGAAAATACAATGCTGTCCGTTGCCCACATCCATCTTTTCCAACCATACGGGGTTTAAGAGTTTTTATCACACCGATTTTACCGGGCATATGGACCGTTATATGGCGGAATGGGCAAAACTGGACTTGAAATTCGATGGGATTCTGACCGGTTTTTTAGGCTCTTTCGAGCAGATTGATATTGTCAAACAGTTTTTGAAACGCTTTAAAGAAGCAAAAACGGTAACGGTTATCGACCCCGTGATGGGCGACTACGGAAAACTTTATCCGACTTACTCCATCCGTTTGGCACAGCAGATGTGTACCTTGATTCCCTATGCAGACATCATCACGCCAAACCTGACCGAAGCCTGTATCCTGACCAAGACCGCTTACCGTGCCGATATGAGTGACGAGGAATTGATCGAGCTTTCCCTTAAACTTGCTGAACTGGGACCGAAAAAAATAATAATTTCGGGACTGGAGCGGGGCGACGACCTGGCAAACTTTGTTTACGAATCGGGACAAGACCCTGTTATCGTAACCGAACATAAAGTCGGTTCCTGTCGATCGGGGACGGGGGATGTGTTCTCGTCCATCATTGCGGCGGACGCTGTGCGCGGATTGCCTTTGGTGGATTCGGTCAGACACGCTTCTGATTTCATTGCCAGAGTTCTGCGCCGTACTGCCGAGCTGGATCTGCCTAAAACGGACGGCATCTGCTTTGAAGAGTTTTTAACGGAATTATAAAAAGAGTGCATCTTTCGATGCACTCTTTTTTATTGTTTATCGAATACCGAAGTTTTCCAAAACGTAGTCCATATCCTTGTCGCCACGACCTGACAAATTAATCAGGACGGAGCCGTGTTCCATGCGCTTTGCCAACTTCATGCCATATGCCACCGCATGGGAACTTTCAATGGCGGGGATGATCCCTTCCATTCGTGCCAGTTTAAAGAAGGCGTCGATGGTTTCCTCGTCGTTAATAACATCATACTTGACACGACCGATTTCCTGCAAAAAAGCGTGTTCCGGACCGGAAGAGGGGTAGTCCAGACCGCTTGCCACCGAGTATACGGGAGCGGGTTCGCCGTCCTCGCCCTTTAACATAATGCTGTTGAATCCGTGCATAATGCCCTCGGTTCCGTATTTTAAGCTTGCGGCGTGATCACCCAGTTTGGGACCCCGGCCCAGGGGTCCGATGCCGTAGATGTCAACGGGGTCGTTTAAGAACCCGGCAAATAGTCCTGCCGCATTGCTGCCGCCGCCCACACAGGCGACCAATGCATCGGGAAGATGCCCCGTCATATCAATAAACTGTTCCCTTGCTTCAATGCCCACAACGCCCTGAAAATCGCGAACCATCATGGGGAAGGGGTGGGGACCTAAAACCGAGCCGATGCAGTAGATGGCATCGTTGTATTCTTTGCTGTAGGCGTCAAACGCGGCGTCGACTGCTTCTTTTAAGGTCTGCAGACCGTGGGTGACTTCAACGACGTTGGCACCTAAAATTTTCATTCTTGCAACGTTGGGGGCTTGTTTTTTAATGTCAACCGAGCCCATATAGATGTCGCACTTCAAACCAAAATAAGCGGCAGCGGTTGCCAATGCAACACCGTGTTGACCGGCACCGGTCTCGGCAATGACCTTTTTCTTGCCCATATACTTGGCAAGCAGTGCTTCGCCCATACAATGGTTTAATTTGTGTGCGCCCGAATGGTTTAAGTCTTCGCGCTTGGCATAAAGCTGTACCTTGCCGCCCAAAGCATCGGATAAACGCTCCAAATGGGTGACGGGAGTAGGCCTGCCCTGGAACTCCTTGCGGATGCGACGTAATTCGGCAATGAACTTGCGGGACTGGCAGATCGAGAAATAAGCTTCGGTGATTTCTGCCATTGCCGCCTTTAGCTTTTCGTCCACATAGACGCCGCCGTACTTGCCGAAGTAACCATCCTTATCGGGATAGTTTCTGAAATAAGTATCAAAGTTTACGCCGTTTAACTCCATCGTTCTTTCCTCCTAAAATAAAAAATCCTTAACAGAACTCAATCTGTCAAGGACGAATAATTGCTATCCGCGGTGCCACCTTGAATTCACGGCACCCCGTGCACTTTACAGGATACAAGCATATCCCCGATAACTAACGCCTATCGTACGTCGCAGAATACTCGGAACCTCTTCCTTTGACTGCGCCCTCCGCGGTCCATTTGACGACTTGTTTCTTACCCGACTCTCAGCAACACGGGCTCTCTTTAAAGGCATCATCGCCGTTATCTCCGCATCAACGGTTTAGTTTATGATAGCATATCCCCAAATTTTTGTCAAGATAAAATCTCATAAAAAGAAGGTCTCAGTTCAGACCTTCTTTTTCAATGTATGCTTTGATTTTTTCAAAACTTTCTTCACTTAAATCATGCTCGATCTTGCAACTGTCCTCAAAAGCAACCGCCTCACTGACCCCAAGATGCATCAGAATTCGGGCGATCAGCCGATGCCGTTCGTAGACCCGCTCGGCGATGGCGGCACCCTTTTCGGTCAGTCGGATGCACCCGTCGGTGTCGATGGTGATATATCCTTCCTCCCGGAACCGTTTCATAGCAACGGAAACGCTGGGTTTGGTAACCCCTAAGTCGTTGGCAATATCCACACTGCGAACATACCCTTTTTGGTTGGACATTTTCAATATGGCTTCCAAATAGTTTTCGGCCGATTCTTTGATTAGCATGATCTTTACCTCATCCGTTTGATAGGTTCATTATACCAGCATTGCCGTCCTTTGTCAAACGGCGGCTTTTTGATCCGTGTCCATGGATTTCCCGAAGACAAAAAATCGTTGAAACAGGTACTCGGTAACAAAATTGCAGAGCATGGTCAAAATTTCGATCAAATATGCATTTGCACCGATCTCGGGGGCGGTCAGCACAGCCGTCCACCAGGTGGAGAGGGGGGTGAAAATCAGATAATACCCCGCTGTTTTGAACATGGCAATCGGGATGTTTGCGGCAGAATGGAAGGTGAATTTACGGTTTAGTGTAAAGTTCCATAAAACTGACAGTACCAAAGAAATCAGATAGGAGACCCATGCTTTTTGACGAAAAAGCTCAAATAACAAGGTATACGATACAATTTGAATTGCGCCCGCACTGATGGAGAATAAGGCAAACTTCACGGTGCGAAGGAGTTCTTTCTTGCCATTGGTCATTCTAATCACCTCGGCTTTATTGTATACGAAAGACTGCTTGAAGTCAAGGTACTTTACCTGACAAAATCCTTACTCAATGTACAAGGAGAAAAAACAAAAAAGACCCTACAACTTTATAAAAACACAAAAGCACCCAAAAGGGTGCTTTTGTTTTAACGCGCCAACACTATTATTATAACATGCGGGCAAACCGTTGTAAATACTTATTTTCACCGTATAAAAATTTTCTACGTTATGCCCAAAAACCAATCTTGAACTTTTGTGAATTTGCCTATTGTTTTCACACTTTTGATGTGTTACACTATAGGTGAAGAAAGGAAGGTACAGTCCAATGGCAAAGTAAACTTTGACAATGAAATGAAAGGGAACCGTTGTTCGAACGAATGGAGGATCGGTGAAATTTAATATAGAGATAAAGTTGGAAGGAAAACACCGACCGTTCGAGACGAGATGAACTTTCAGGAACCTGTCCGAATCCACCTCCTACAGCAGGACACGCATCGGAATTCTCCTTAGAGAAAGGAATGATGAAATTTAGGATGGCAGTTGTACCGGTGCAGTAGCAGGTAGGCTAAAGAAAGCGAGGATAACAAAAGATGTTAGATATTAAGAGGCACCGAAGCGGCTCTTGATCCCAGCGTAAAGAACTGAGATTGAGAGCCGCTTCTTTTTTTATACTGCTAAAAAGAAAAACTCGGTGACTGTTTCCGGGGAGTGGGTCATACCGCTGTCAATCCACCATTGCAAAGTCTCGATGAAAACCGAGGAAATGTGGTCGATCCAAAAGCTTTCGGGAAGTCGGTCGCTTTTTCTGGATGCAAATAACGGCAACTGACTGATGGCAAGTTCCCGAAGATTCTGCTTGAAGTACTGTAAAAACAGTTGATTGTTCTGACAGGAAAGCAGGGTCAAGATATTGTTGTCGTTTTTTTGCAGGTGTCGAAACAAATGTAAAAATACCGAGTCGGGGGCTTCACAATCAAAAATATGTGCGTGACCGTTTTCGTCGTTCATCGCATCGAAAATATGACAAAACAATTCCTCACAAAACTCTTTCAGTAAAAAGTCTTTGGTTTCAAAATGCGCGTAAAAGGTTGCACGTCCCACATCGGCGCGGTCAATGATTTCACCTACGGTAATTTGACCGAATTCTTTTTTGGACAAAAGCTCGGTAAATGCCGAGAAAATTGCTTCTCTGGTTTTTCTCTGACGTCGGTCCATGATAATCTCTCCATACATTTTTTAGGATTTGTTCGGTATCGAACATTCTGATCAAAATGCGCCTTGACTTTTTGTTTTGATTTTGACAAAATATTATCGAACACACTGTTCGATTTTAAATATATTGTACCATAAAATCAAAACCAGTCAATAGGAGGAGTCATGAAAACAGAAAAGAAAATTTTGGTTGCATTTTTGTTAAACCTTCTATTTTCGCTTTTTGAATTTTGCGGAGGGATTTTGACGGGGAGTGTTGCCATTCTGTCCGACGCTGTACACGATATGGGGGATGCATTTGGTATTGGCGTTGCCTATGCATTGGAAAAGAAAAGCAAAACGCCTCCTGATGAGCGTTATACCTATGGATATGTAAGGTACTCGGTGATCGGTGGTGCTATCATCAATATGGTTTTGCTTGTTGGTTCGGGCGCTGTGATCGTCAATGCAATTAAACGGTTGTTCCATCCGACGACCATCCATTACGGCGGAATGATTTTCTTTGCCATTGTGGGTGTAACTGTTAATTTAGTCGCCGCGTACCTGACCCACGGTAAGGGGTCTTTAAACCAAAAGGCAATCAACCTGCATCTTTTGGAAGATGTTTTGGGCTGGCTGGTTGTGTTGGTGGGTGCGATCATTATGCGCTTTACAAATATTGCTTTGATTGACCCGCTGATGTCGGTGGGCGTAGCTGCCTATATCCTTTATCACGCCTTTTCGAACCTGGCTGAAATCGGTAATTTGATTCTGGAAAAAGCTCCCGGCCACGTTACCGTCGAGGAGGTAGAAAAAACCCTGCTCAAAATCGATGGCATTGATGAAGTGCACCATATTCATCTTTGGAGTCTGGATGACCAAAATCACTGCGCAACCCTGCACCTTGTCACTGACAGCGATACCAAGGAAAAGGCACGGGAAGCCTTAAAACGCCTTGGGGTCACCCACGTGACGATCGAAACCGAACCAACCGCCTGTTCCTGCCGCTACCGGCATTGTCACCCGCAAACTGTTTTCCATACCCATCATCATTAAAAAGGGCAGCCCCTACGGGCTGCCTTTTTTGGTGCGGATGACAGGACTTGAAGTTCGTTTAACGAAGTCCTGTTCTTCCGCACTTTATATTTGTTCTTAAACGGCAATTTTGCCGACAAATCTGTACTGAATATCAATGTCTTGATATGTATGACCATCTTTAATATATTTCTCACCGATTTCAATTTTGTCTATAAGCTCGATTACAATTTCGGCAGTAAGTTCTTTAATGCCGATGTACTTGCTGATGAGTTCGGTGAAATCTCTCGCATCATTTTGGCTTTGATGATAGGTTTTCAGTTCCGTTTCTATCTCGCTGATTGATGCTTTGAGTTCAGCTTGTTCCTCTTCATATTTGGTCAGGAGCATTGTCATTCTCTCTTGAGGTAATATTCCCAATACAGAATTTTCATAGGTTTTCTGTATAAGAATATCAAGCTCATCAAATCGTTTCTTCAGGTCTTTTAACCTTGCTTGTTGATAACGGGTTTCCTCTTGGATTTTCTTCTCATTGCATTTTAGTGCCGCTTGATAAAATCCATCCTTATCTTCCTGAAGCATCAAGGTCTTTTCGTAGATGTCGTACAGTACACAGTTATAAACATCTTCGTAATGGATGTAGTGTGAAGTGCAATAGTCTTTGCCTTTATTACGATATGTACCGCATGTATATATCGGAGTTTTACCTCCGGCATAATTCATTGCTCTTGAGCAGTCCTTGCACTTTATCAAACCACTGAATATCTGTACGGTTTCCATCTTGGTGCCTCGACTACGACTTTTTAAGAGTTCCTGCACTCTGTAAAAGACTTCTTTGGATATAATGGCTTCATGCTTATCGGGCACTATAATCCATTCATCTCTGGGAAGCTTTTCGCATTTACCTGTCTTGAACGATCTGCGAGTTGTGTTGGCAACATTACTGCCAATATAGAATTCTGAGGTTAGCATATCACCGACAGTTTTATCGCACCACATACAATCATCATCGTATATGTTTAAATACTGTTCGTACCGCACACAACCATTCATTTTGGCATATGCGGCAGGACAAGGTATCTTCTCATCACGAAGTATTCTTGCGATTCGCTTTCTTGAATGACCTTGCAAAGCTAAATCGAATATATGCTTTACAACCTTAGCAGCTTCATCATCTATGATAAGGTGATAATTATTTTCAGGATCCTTCTTCAAACCATATGGTGCTCTGCCTACATGGTCGCCGTTTAACGCTAATGTCATATAAGCTGAATGTGTCTTTTGTGATATATCTCTTGGATACATTGAGTTAAACATATTTTTAAAGGTTGCATGCTGTTCGTATCCTCTGAGCGTATCTACATTGTCGTCTATTGCGATAAAACGGTAATGATTTGCTAAAAACACATCTTCATAATATCTGTTAGCCTCAACATCATTTCTCCCGAGTCTTGATAAGTCCTTTACAACAACACAGTTTATTTTGCCGCTTTCAAGGTCTTTTATCATTCGGTTAAAATCAGGTCGCTCAAAGTTGACACCGGAAAATCCGTCATCAATGTAAATCTCTACAACAACGAGTTTGTTCTCTTTTGCAAATCTTAGTGTTAGCTTACGCTGATTAGATATGCTCATACTCTCATTGTTTTGCATTCTATCTTCTTTTGACAGGCGTAGGTATAATCCTGCCAAATAAACCGTTTCTTTTTTATACATCATAATCTCCTTTCTGTCAGGAAACGGCTGTGTAAATGCTTAATGTAATTATACCACATGACACAGCCAATATCCAGACAAATTTCATCTAAGTAATTCACTGTTAATAAGCTCTGTAATCCGTTGCTTTAACGTGGGAGTTTCATCCTTAAGCTTTTCTATGTATGTGGATGTGATTTTGAAAATTTTATTTGAATTTTCAAAATACAACACGCCATTCTCATCTCTATAGAATTTTCCAAAGTCAGGGAGAGAAGCCTCTCCACGCTTATCGGTAAAAGGCTCAAACAGAAACTTTAGCAGTGCACGGAAAATAATTTTCCAATTTTTCATTAGCCTCATTCCTTTAAGTTAGATTTGCACTTGCCTCCGGCTACATTTCCTAAGCCCCGATCCTGCTCGACCATGACCTTGTATGTCCTTTAACCTACCTCGCTCGGCTGATTGTTCAGCGTCATGGCGCTCGGTTAACGGTATAACTCACCGTGCAAGCTATTCAGTTGTCAAGGTTCAATTTGTCTCATACTTTGTTCATTGGGATTTCTTAGATGGTACGAAGATTAGATATATAAAAATTTATGATATAAAGTATAGTCAAATTGGTATTTTTATTTGTTATGTTACATACGCCTCAATCCTTTCAAATTTTCCTTGACATTTTTAAGTTTCAGGGATATAATTATTAAAGAAACTAAAAATATTTAATCATAAACCCTTGAAACAATTTTATTCTAACATATCCAAAACAAAT
>JAZOOX010000011.1:0-22427 GCA_045655245.1 Clostridia bacterium
TCTCCTTCGTTGAAAGTCTTACCGCCTAAGGTGAACTTCTTGTTCTCTTCGTCCATGATGATTTCACCGCAACCGGATACACAGCAGGTACCCATACCACGGGCAACAACGGCAGCGTGAGAAGTCATACCGCCACGAACGCTCAGGATACCCTGAGAAGCCTTCATACCTGCGATGTCTTCAGGAGAGCTCTCCAGACGAACCAGAATACCCTTCTCGCCACGGTTGTGCCAGATTTCTTCATCTTCTGCAGTGAATACAACCTTACCGCAAGCAGCACCGGGGGAAGCACCCAAGCCTACGCCCATGGGAGTAGCAGCCTTCAATGCCTTTGCATCGAACTGGGGATGCAACAGAGTGTCCAGGTTACGGGGGTCGATCATAGCAACAGCCTGCTTCTTATCGATCATACCTTCGTCTACCAGGTCACAAGCGATCTTCAATGCAGCCTTGGCGGTACGCTTACCGTTACGGGTCTGCAGCATATACAGTTTGCCGTGCTCAACGGTAAATTCCATATCCTGCATATCGCGGTAATGGTCTTCCAGAGTAACGCAAACTTTCTTGAACTGAGCAAATGCTTCGGGGAACTTCTGTTCCATTTCGGCAATGGGCATAGGAGTACGTACACCTGCAACAACGTCTTCACCCTGAGCGTTGGTCAGGAACTCACCCATCAGGCCGGGTTCGCCGGTAGCAGGGTCACGGGTAAAGGCAACGCCGGTACCGCAATCATCACCCATGTTACCGAAAGCCATCATCTGTACGTTAACAGCGGTACCCCAGGAGTAAGGAATATCGTTGTCACGACGATAGATGTTAGCACGGGGGTTGTCCCAAGAACGGAATACAGCTTCAACAGCGCCCATCAACTGTTCAACGGGGTCGGTGGGGAAGTCCTTACCGATCTTGTTCTTATACTCAGCCTTAAACTGTTCAGCCAGAACCTTCAGATCCTCAGCGGTCAGTTCAACGTCCTGAGTAACACCCTTTTCTTCTTTCATTTTGTCGATCAATTCTTCGAAGTACTTCTTACCGACTTCCATAACAACGTCGGAGTACATCTGAATGAATCTTCTGTAGCAGTCATAAGCCCATCTGGGGTTACCGGATTCGGTTGCCATGTATTCAACAACTTCTTCGTTCAGACCCAGGTTTAAGATGGTGTCCATCATACCGGGCATAGAAGCACGGGCACCGGAACGAACGGAAACCAGCAACGGGTTGGTCTTGTCACCGAATTTCTTTCCGCAGATACCTTCCATCTTCTTGATATTTTCCAGGATTTCTGCCTTGATTTCGTCACTGATCTTTCTGCCGTCCTCGTAATACTGGGTACAAGCCTCGGTAGAAACAGTGAAGCCTTGCGGTACGGGCAGACCGATCTTGGTCATTTCTGCCAGGTTGGCACCCTTGCCGCCGAGCAGCTCACGCATGGAAGCGTCGCCCTCGCTGAAGAGATAAACAAACTTTTTACTCATCGTTTTTCCTCCTATTACAACATGATCTATAATATTATACCACATTTTTCAAGTTTGTAAAGCCTTTTTTCAAAATTCAGCCGTACAAACAAAAAAGAACCGACAAGCGGTTCTTTTCTTTTTATAAAGTTACGCCTTGGTTACGTTGGTAGCCTGGGGACCCTTTGCACCGTCAACAACGTCGAACTGTACGGTCTCGCCTTCTGCCAAGGACTTATAACCTTCCATGTTGATAGCAGAGAAATGAACGAATACATCGGTACCTTCTTCGGATTCGATGAAGCCATAGCCTTTCTCAGCGTTGAACCATTTTACTTTGCCAGTTTGCATAATTCCTAAAACCTCCAAAAACTTTCTAAAATCTGCCGCCCGTTTGGCGACCTTGATAATATATCACACCCGCCGTGGTTTGTCAAGAGTTTTTTCGCAAACGAAAAAGCCCCGTTCTTCCCCCAAAGCAGGCGGATTATCAGATAATTCACCCAACAGTTCAATCTTCTCAAAGCCGCATTTTTCAAGCATATGCCGGATTTCGGACGGAAGATAGCAATACTGTTCGTGCGTCTCGTCAAAACGGCTGTAGTACTCCCCTTCCTGTTGGAAAACCGTCAGCTCAAAGCGGTTTAGCCGCGAAACACTGTCATAAGCGTTATTCCAGATACAAAAGGCTTCATCCGTTTCGACAGTAATGGTATTCTGCCCCAAAACTTCTGAAAACTTGTACGGCATATTAAAATCAAAGATCAAAATACCTTCCGGATTTAAGTAGTTCATACAAAGAGCAAACATCCGCTCCAGCTTTTGAGGATCGGTAATGTAGTTTACGCTGTCTAACAGACAAACGATCGCATCCACCGTTCCGTAAAGTTCAAAGGCAGTCATATCCTGATGCAAGAGCAACACGTTACTCAAGCCCGATTCAATTTGCTTTTCCCGTGCTTCCGCCAGCATCTCTTCGGACAGGTCCAACCCGATCATGTCATATCCGCGGGAGGCCAGTTCCATCGTTGCATTTCCCGTGCCGCAAGCCAGTTCCAATACCAGTTCGGGACTCTTTCCGCGGCGGGCGAAAATCCTTTCCAGATAGTCTACCCAAGCAGAATAGTTCAATTCGGGCAAGAGGGCATCATAAACCGATGCAAAACCTTCGTATGCACCCATTACGCTTCCTCCTTTTTCAAGTTGGAATACTGCGCCATCAAGTTTTTGGCGCCCACCTCGTCAAAGCGAACGGTCAAAAACATATCGTTTGCCATAGGTTGAACTTTTTCAATCACACCCCGACCGAATTTAGCATGAATAACCACATCCCCCACCGTAAATGAAAGAGAGGAAGCTGTTTCCGCAGGACGGGGCTTAGGTTTGTTGATGCCCGTAACGGTAGCACGGCTTCCAAAAGCCGAAACAGACGGTGCAAAGTCGTAGTCATCGGTCGAAACTTTTTGTTTTTTCGGCGTGGTATCTTTCAACAGTTCTTTCGGGATCTCTTCCAGAAACATAGACGGACGGTTATACCCCGTCTTACCGTAAAGCATACGTGTTGATGCACGGGTAATATACAATCGTTCTTTCGCGCGGGTCAGGGCAACATAGCAAAGCCGGCGTTCTTCTTCCAGCTCTTCCCCGTCTGCCATCGACATTTCACCCGGGAAGATCCCGTTTTCCATACCGCATAAGAACACCGCCTTAAACTCCAACCCCTTCGCACTATGAACGGTGGTTAAGGTAACCGTTCCGTTTTCTGCATCAATGTTATCGGAATCTGAGTACAAAGAACTCTGCTCCAAAAATGCCACCAAGGGATTTTCCTCATCCCCCCGCTGATCGATTTCTTGCGTATGAGACAGCAACTCCCGAACATTGCCCAGCCGATCCTTGCCGTCCTTCCCTTCAGCCTCCAGAGCGGCACGGTAACCGCTTTCTTCAATAACAAAAGCGGTTAAATCGGTCAACGACATGGTGGAAACCAAATTGCGGAACTTTTCTATCATTTCGAAGAAACCTTGTAGTTTAACGGCGGCTTTTGCCAATTCTGCATAGTCCGAGATGCGGGACAGTACTTTGTACATACTGACTCCTTCTTGGGCAGCAAGGGCTGACACACGGTCCACGGTAGTTTTGCCGATCCCCCGTTTGGGCACATTAATCACCCGCTGCAGGGAAATATCATCATCGGGATTTTGGATCAGCCGCAGATAGGCCATAATGTCTTTGATTTCCATACGGCTGAAATACGACAGTCCCCCATAAACACGGGCAGGAATCCGTTCTCCCGAAAGGGTCGTTTCCAGGATACGTGACAGTGCATTCACACGGTACAAAACCGCAAAATCAGAGTACTTGTAACCTTTGTAACGGAGTTGCTCGATGGTATTGGCGATAAAGTACGCCTCATCCCGTTCGTTGTCACAACAGCGGAGTTCCAGCAACTCTCCTGCGCCTTTATCGGTCCAAAGAGCTTTATCCTTACGTCCCGTATTGTTGCGAATCACGGCGTTTGCCGCATCAAGAATATTTTGAGTAGAACGGTAGTTTTGTTCCAGTTTGATGACCTTTGCGCCGGGGAAATCCGATTCAAAGTTCAAAATGTTTTCGATATTTGCGCCACGGAAACGGTAGATACTCTGGTCATCGTCACCCACCACGCAAATGTTTTTATGGTGCCCTGCCAGCAAAGAAACCAACTGGTACTGGGCATGGTTGGTGTCCTGATACTCATCCACCAAAATATAACGGAATCGTTTTTGATAGGTAAAAAGCAGATCGTCTTCCTGTTGGAAGAGCTTGACGGTATAAAACAAAATATCGTCAAAGTCCATGGCATTGCAACGAACCAGTTTTTTCTGATACAACGTATACAGTTTAGCAATCAGACTGCGGCGATAGTCCCCTTCTACCTCTTTGGCGTATTCCTCGGGACCAAGAAGTTTCTCCTTGGCATTGCTGATCTCGTTCAAAGCAGACTTGACCGAAAGCATATCCTCTGCCAGATTCAGTTCCTGATAACAAGTCTTTAATAACGCCTGCTGGTCGTTGGTGTCATAAATCACGAAATCGCGGGTCAGATGGGACAGGTACTCGGCGCTGCGGCGCAGTATCCGTACACAGACGGAATGGAACGTTCCTGCCCAAATATCACGGCCTTCTTCACCGACAGCGGCCTCGATACGGGTTTTAATCTCCTCCGCCGCTTTGTTGGTAAAGGTAATTGCCAAAATCTGATACCCTTGTACGGGTTTGTCAGACAAAGCATCAAGCAAGGGCTTTGCTTTCTCCGAACGGAGATCAACAGAATCAGCGAGCGCCGCAGAAAGCAGCGCTCGCTCATTTTCGTTCAACTCAGGCATTGACGTGTCACACGCCTGTCCGAACTGCATTAGATGGGAAATTTTATGTATCAGAACAGTGGTCTTACCACTCCCCGCCCCTGCAATGACCAGCAGCGGTCCTTTGGTTTCAAAAACGGCTTTTTGCTGTTGTTCGTTTAAATGACGGTAGTAGTTTTTAAAAAACTGTTCCTTCTCCCGTGAACAAAACATGTTTAACCTCTTACAATCAACCGTGCTTTTTCGGCAATATGCTTTGCCTTCATTTCGTATTCTTCCAACAACTCGACAGGTTTACCCGATTTACCGAACTTGTCACGGGCGCCGATACGCTCCACACGGGTGGGACAGGTTTCTGCCACAACCTCGGCAACAGCACTGCCAAGACCGCCAATGATATTGTGTTCCTCGGCGGTAACGATACCGCGGGTCTCCTTTGCGGCTTTGGTGATAATATCTCGGTCGATGGGCTTAATGGTATGGATGTTGATCACGCGGGCACTGATTCCTTCTTCTGCCAAAATCTCAGCAGCCTGCAGTGTTTCGGGAACCATCAGACCGGTACCGATCAAGGTAACATCAGTACCATCGCGGAGCAACACGCCTTTTCCCAATTCAAACTGATAGTTTTCGTCGTTGACGTCTTCTACCGCCAAACGGCCGAAACGCAGATAAACGGGTCCCTCATGCTCACAAGCAGCCAATACTGCGGCACGGGCTTCGACGTCATCAGCGGGGTTGATAATTACCATATGGGGCAGCGAACGCATCAGAGCAATGTCTTCCAAGCACTGGTGGGTGGCACCGTCTTCACCGACAGAGATGCCTGCATGGGTAGCACCAATTTTAACGTTGGCTTCCATATGGGCTACGCTGTTACGAATCTGTTCAAAAGCGCGTCCTGCAGCGAACATGGCAAAAGAACTGGCAAAAACGATTTTGCCCGACAGTGCCAAGCCAGTTGCAGTAGACATCATATTCCCTTCTGCAATACCCGTATTGATAAAGCGGTCGGGAAATTCTTTTTTAAAGGTATCAGTCTTGGTGGACTTGGACAAGTCAGCGTCCATAACCACCAGGTTGGGGTATTTTTTACCGGCTTCGGCTAACGCTTTGCCGTAGGATTCTCTCGTTGCAATTTTCATGCCTGTACCTCCTCTAAGCGGGCAATTTCCGCATCCAGTTCGCTGACAGCCTGAGCATACTGCTCATCATTGGGAGCATTACCGTGCCAGGACGCCTCGTTTTCCATGAAGGAAACGCCTTTTCCTTTGATGGTACGCGCCATGATCAGGGTGGGGCGGTCGGTGGTTTCTTTTGCCTTTTTAATGGCGTCGCGGATCTGGTTCAGGTCATTACCGTCAATGTCCAGTACCTGCAACCCGAAAGCGCGGAACTTTTCATCCAGCGGAACAGGAGACATAACCTTTCGAATATCACCATCAATCTGGAGGCCGTTAAAGTCCAGGAAAATGGTATGGTTGTTCAGTTTATAATGAGCGGCAAACATTGCAGCCTCCCAAACCTGGCCTTCTTCACACTCGCCGTCACCGATGATGCTGTATACGCGATAATCCTCTCCTGACAGTTTGGCAGACAACGCCATCCCGTTGGCAACGGAGATCCCCTGCCCCAAAGAACCGGTAGACGCTTCAACGCCGGGAACGGTCAGCATATCGGGGTGACCCTGCAGATAACTGTCCGTTTTACGGAAAGTCTTTAAATCCTCTACAGGGAAGAATCCACGGTTTGCCAAAACAGAATACAATCCGGGGGATGCATGACCCTTAGACAGCACAAAACGGTCACGTCCCTCCATCTTGGGGTTTTGGGGGTCGATATTCATTTCTTCGAAGTAAAGAACGCTCAAAATGTCGGCGATGGATAACGAGCCTCCGGGATGTCCCGATTTGGCACAGTAAACCGCCTCCACAATGCCGCGACGCACTTTAGCGGCGGCTAACTCGGTAGAACATTTCATTGGTAAACCCTCCTGTAACTTCTATTAAAAACCGTTGCCCAACACCTCTTTGCTGTCCAAAAGGAAGAAAAACGCATCGGGGTCCAGTTCGTGAACAATTCGTTTAAGGGAATATACTTCATTTTTTCGTGCAACGCAAAACAAGGTCAGGCGATCCTTTTGGGTATACATTCCCTTGCTGTACAACCCGGTCACGCCACGTTGTTTCCCCGTCTGCATCAGAAGCACGGCAAGTTCTTCCGCACGGTCAGAAATAATCAAAATCGCTTTCCCTGCCGATGCATCTTCCACAACGGTGTCCAAAATCAGGGTATTGATTACGATTGCCAGTACCGAATACAGCGCCAAGGACAAATCTCGAAAAACAAGGATGCCCACCACAATAATCAACAAGTCCAGCAATAGTAAAAAACGCCCGACAGAAAGACCCGGAAATCGGTTGAAAACCAGTTTTGCCAGGATGTCCGTCCCGCCCGTACTTCCGCCTACGCGAAAGACGATGCCCATACCAACCCCCGCCAAAACGCCACCGTATAAAGTAGCCAAAAGGGGTTCTACGGTAAAAAGGGGGAACAGTTCAAACACGCCTAACGCCAAAGACAGCAGCAACGAACAGAAAACCGTCTTGGCGCCGAAATCGGAACCCAAACGCCGAAAACCGATCAACAACAGAATCAGATTCCCCAGCAACAACAACACACTGACAGGGATTCCGGTTGGCACCGAAAGAATCGTTGCCAAGCCGCTGATGCCGCCTGCGGCGATGTGGTAGGGAATCAGAAAAAACGCCAATCCCGCCGCAGTCAGCAGGGTTCCAAAAGCCAAAAAACAATATGTGACGAACAAACGAAAACGCACGAAGATAGCCTCCTTTTTTAAAGAAGAACCCTCCGAATCAGCGTTTCCATCCGTTCAAACTGACGAGATACGTAAAGATACCCTAAAAGCGCCTCGAACCCCGTTGCTCGACGGTAGTCCACAACATCGGCGTTTTTAGGCACCGTTGCCGATTTGGCATTGCGACCGCGTTTGTAAACTGCCGCTTCCTCCTCGGTCAACAGCGGTTCCAATTCCCCCATCATATCACTTTGCGTCTTTGCCTTGACCAACGCCGTTGCCTCTTTGTGCAAAGTATGCACGGGAGCGTTTTTATGACAGAGAAAACTGCGAACATACAGTTCATAAACCGCATCGCCGAGATAAGCTAAAACCAGCGGAGAATATGCATTGGCAGGAAGCAGTTCCTGCTCAGCCTCAGCTAAAAAATCCGTACTGATCATGCCCGTTTCCATTTGACACCTTGCGGGGTATCTTCCAAAATAATGCCTTCTGCCTTCAGCTGGTCACGAATTTCATCCGCACGCGCCCAGTTTTTTTCTTTACGAGCCTGATTGCGTTCTTCAATCAGCGCCTCTACCTTAGCCGAAAGATCGTCCTCCGCATTTTCGGGTGTAATTCCCAAAACATCGCAAAGTTCGGTCAAGACGTTCAAAACAGCGGCACATTCACCCTCGTTGAAATCGGACATTCCCGCATTGATTTGTCGGACAAAATCAAAAATCGAAGCAATTGCATCGGCGGTATTCAGGTCAAAGTCCATTGCGGCAACAAAAGCCTCACGGGCTTTCTCGCAGATAGACAAAACCGATTCGGAGCATCCGTCGTCTTGGGCGTTTTTCACACGGAAGCGCAAAGCTTCAAAGCAATTTACCAAACGCTCTAAACTGTTCTTGGCAATATCCATTGCATCCTGGCTGAAGTTAATGGGACTCTTATAATGAGCGCTCAGCATAAAGAAACGAATGGGTGCATAGCCATACTTGGCGGCAATATCGCGAACTGTAAAAAAGTTGCCCAGCGACTTGGACATTTTGGTTCCGTCGATGTTAATATACCCATTATGCATCCAATAATGAGCAAAAGGCTTGCCGTTGGCGCACTCGCTCTGTGCGATTTCGTTTTCGTGATGCGGGAAAACCAGGTCTTGTCCACCGCAGTGGATGTCAATGGTCTCGCCGAGATAGCGGTTTGCCATTGCAGAACACTCGATGTGCCAACCGGGGCGGCCCATCCCCCAGGGACTCTCCCAAGCGGGTTCGTTGGGTTTTTGGCTCTTCCAGACAGCAAAATCCATCGGATCACGTTTTTGGTCGTTGACATCGATGCGGGCACCCGCTTCCAAATCCTCTAAAGGCTGATGGGACAGCTTGCCGTACTGGTCAAAAGACTTGGTAGAAAAATACACATCCCCGTCAACGGCGTAAGCCGCGCCCGAGGCAATCAGTTTTTCAATCAGGGCAATAATGTCGTCGATATGCTCGGTTGCTTTGGGATGCACGGTTGCAGGACGGATACCCAACCCCCGGGCATCGGTAAAGTATTCGTTAATAAAGCGTTCGCCCAGTTCCTTAACGGTAATCCCTTCTTCGTTGGCACGGCGAATCATCTTATCGTCAATATCGGTAAAGTTCTGCACAAAACGAACTTCATAACCACGATACTCCAAGTATCTGCGCAAAGTATCAAAGATAATGAAAGGGCGTGCGTTACCGATATGGAAATAATCGTAAACGGTAGGTCCGCAAGCGTATATAGAAACCGTCTTATCCTGAATAGGAACCAGTTCTTCTCGCTTGTTGGTAAGTGTATTATAAACTTTCATTGTTGACACCTCGTTCTTGTAATTGTTTTTCCAGTTGGTCCAATCGCACATGGAGGCGGCAGAGTTCCTGCGCAACAGGGTCAGGAATCTGATTTTCTACGATCTTTTCGCCCTTGATACGAACCACCCGTCCCGGTACGCCGACGCAGGTGCTATACTCGGGAACCTCATGCAACACAACAGCATTGGCGGCAATACGGGCGTGGTCCCCCACTTTAAAGGGGCCCAATACGCGAGCGCCCGAGCCGACCATAACGTGGTTGCCCAAAGTCGGATGGCGTTTGCCTTTATCTTTACCCGTCCCCCCCAGGGTAACCCCTTGGTAGATGGTACAATAGTCACCTATTTCGGTGGTTTCACCAATCACAACACCGCTGCCGTGGTCAATAAACAACCCTTTTCCGATTTTGGCACCGGGGTGGATTTCAATTTGGGTAAAGAAGCGGGACAGTTGGGAAATCATCCGTGCGATGAAATAACACTTACGGGTATAAAAGAAGTGGGCAATGCGATGGTTAATGATCGCATGAACGCCGGGGTATAAAAGCAAAATTTCAAAAGCGTTCCGAGCTGCAGGATCGTGTTCTTTAGCAGAACGGATTGCCGCTTTGACGTATTCAAACATAAGCCCCTTCTCCTTCTTTTGATTCTCATAGTATTTTATTATAATATCAGGAAAATGTCAACCGTTTATCGGGTTTTTCCTACACGGACAAGAATATAATCCTCTCCGATTTTACTGATTTGGTCCCAGGGGATTACAAAGTCCTCACTCCGCCCAAAAAGGCCGAACGCTCGCGGGTTACCGGGAACGACCACCGCTTCTACCACCCCGCGGTCAAAATCGATTTCCACATCCGAAACAAAGCCAAGCCGTTTTCCGTCATCAATATTGACAACCTCTTTTTGTTTGATATCTGATGCCTTCAGCATAACAGCACCTCCTCTATACTTTATGCGGAAAAAGAAAAAGTCACCCCTCACGGGATGACTTTTTTCAAAAAGCATCAATTATTTCATGCTTTCTTCGTAGGACTTGATCATTTTCTTAACCATCTGACCACCTACGGAACCGGCCTCACGGGAGGTCAGCTGACCGTTGTAACCTTCCTTCAGATCAACGCCGACTTCGCGTGCAGCTTCCATCTTGAACTTGTCCAGAGCAGCCTTTGCTTCGGGAACTACTACGTTATTTCTCTTTGCCATTTTCGTTCATCTCCTTTTAATTTTGGAGAGCCGTTCCTTTCGCAAATAGTATAAGCTGCCTAAAAGAAAATATCCTTGTCAAAGTTTTGAAAAATGGGTTGCTTTTTCAAAATTTATGCAGTTTCCGTTTTTTCGTCTTTTCCCGAATGGTTCAAAACCTCCAGTTTGCTGACCGATACTTCAAAAGCGGTACGGGTCACAAAGGAATCCTCCCCCACGCGTTTTTGGTATTCGCGGGACTGGATTCGCCCCTGAAGTTTTACGTGTTCTCCGACAGCCAAGGTGGCCGCATAACGGGCGTTTCGTCCCCATGCAATGCATGGGATGTAATCAGATTTATTATACTGACGGTTAACTGCGACCAGAATATCGGAGATTTCCCGTCCAAAAGGGGTCTCGCGGTAAACCGGCGGTTTACAGATGAACCCTTCCAAGGTAATATTGTTCTTAATGGGTTCTTCCCCTTGCAATTTTTCCAAATCCCGCGCAAAGACCGAAAGCAAAAGACGGCTTCCTTTTTCTTCGCATTTATTGTACGAGCGGAATTGCCCGTTTATCAGAAGAACGTCCCCTTCTGTCAATTCCATATTATGAATCAGCCGTTCCGATACCATAACGTTAATCATATCGCAACTCTCACTAAACCGCGGCACCTTTAACTGAAAAGAGTAAAACCCTTCGCCGTACACTTCGTGACTGAACGAAAGAGGGCCGTTCACCGTTCCTGCGATTTCTACGCTGTTGTTTTGTGTTACATTTTGCATCATACATTCTCCTTTTATCGAAAGTTTTTTATGGTATTATGTATATGCAAAGATTTTTCAATAATGCCAAATTTTGCTCGACACCATTCGACAGCAGGAATTTTAAATTTTTTCAAAAAAGCCCTTGACATTTTGTTTAAACCTGTTATAATAGACGAGTAGCAAAGATATCTGGGTGTAGCGCAGTTTGGTAGCGTGCTTGAATGGGGTTCAAGAGGCCGGGAGTTCGAGTCTCCCCACTCAGACCAAAACGGACAACCTTTCGGTTGTCCGTTTTTATTTTTGAAATCAAAAAACCAAAAAGCCCCGCGAATAAACCGCGAGGCTTTTCTATATTTACTTCATCATCGTATGTAATTCTAGTATTAGTCTTCCCATTCTTCCCAAATGCCATGCTCGGTCTTGGGAACAGCCTTCCAGTCATCAGCATGACCCAGACCGTGCAGATCCACAACCTTGTTGTCACGCTCACCTTCGTACATCTTCCAGATAACACGCAGACCCTGCAGACTGTCTTCGGGAGTGGTAATGGGTTTTTTGCCATCCAGCAGGCAATCCAAGAAGTAAGAGAACTCTGCAACGGTGTTCTTACCCTTGCGGTCTACTTCATAAATGACAGTGCACTCTTCTTCTTCAGCAACGCCGCCGGGAACATGATCAGCCATACGGGAGTGATATAAAACCTTTCCTGCAGCGTGATCAAACTCAACCATACCCTCGGTAAAATGGAAATGGAAACTGTTACCAAGTCTTGTACCTCTCGCACCCCAAGTACCTCCGTGGTAACCCAGGACACCGTTTTCAAACTCGATAACGGCGTGAGAAGTACCCTCTTTTTCCATCCAGGGAGTACCCAGATTATTACCGATATGGATACCGCGCTTCGGCTCACCTGCGAGCCACAGCAACAGGTCAACGTAGTGGCAACCATGGCTAAAGAACTGGCCGCCGCCCAAACCCTTGGCACGGGTCATCCAGTTGTCCTCGGGACGACGGGTCAACTGCTCGGTCCACAGAGAAATCTGGAAGAGGTCACCATAGGTCTTCTTTTCAACCAGATCCTTAATGAACAGCCATTCGGGGCAATATCTTAAAGGATATGCAACCATCAACAGACGATTATATTTATGAGAAGCTTCGATCAGGTCGATACACTGTTGCTCGTTTACCGCCAAAGGTTTTTCCATCAAAACGTCAACGCCGTTTTCCAGGAAGAACATACCACAAGCGTGATGCAGGTCATGAGGGAGAGCGATTAAAACAGCATCAACTTTACCCAGCATTTCGGTCCAATCATCGGTGTAAAAATCTGCGCCCCAAGTTTCAGCCGCGGTTTTTGCACGATCGATAATATTGTCACAAGTAGCGGTTACCTCCATGCGGTCTGCTTCTTCAGCAAAACCTTTGGTGTGTGCGTTGGCAACAATATTACCACAACCAACAACGCCCAATCTTATCTTTTTCATTGTCATCATCCTTTCTTTTGAAGTCATGCTTCAAGATTATTATACCAATACCTTTCAAAAAATGTCTTTATACAATCCTGGATAAAATTTGTACTATTTTGACCTTTTGGGAAAGAGGTTCTTTGGGCAACTTTTACACACTTTTCCCTTTTTTAACCCATTCGGCCGCCTTTGATGTCATAAGCAGGAGTATATAAACTTTATTTTCAACCTTTACTTTTTAAACTTTTTATGCTAACATAAAAGTAATTCAAGATACTTACACCGAAAAAACCATCAAAGACTACGGCTCCCAAAGCAAAGAGACCTATGCAAAAGCCGTATGTAAAATGAGGTGAGTTAATGGATCAGTATATGGTAGTAGAATTCCCGGAATATATCCGTGTTTCAGGATTGGTCAGTCTGTTCCGTCGGAAGTTAATGGATCAGCAAGACAGTTTCAACGGCGAATCTCACGATTCCTGGGAACTTTTGTTTCTGGAATCCGGGCATTTGCGCGTGCTGGTAGACGGCGATCTATACACCCTCTCTCCCGGGGATTTGATTTTATATCCTCCCCACGCCTTCCACACCGTTTCTATTGCCAACGACTCGACGGTCTGCGTTATTTCCTTTGTGACCGACTCCCCCGCTTTGTATAATCTGACGGGACGGTTGTCGGTATTATCTTCCGAGGCCCAGGAGGATCTGCGGAAAATTATTTCCTTCGGCAACGGAATCATCGAAGGCTACCACAACGAAAATGTTCGCGGCGTCACGTTTCGACAAGGAACCGATCCCGCTGATGCACAACGGCTTGCCAACAAGTTAGAACTCTTCTTATTGGGGCTTTGCAATTCGGAAACACGATCCAACAGTAAAAATTTCAAAGATGAACAGTTTGCTGCAATGACCGATTACTTAAAGGAAAACATGGACAAAAACCTCACCTTAGAGGACATCAGCGACGGTTGCACCATCAGCGTAGCACAGTTGCAAAAACTCTGTCGAAAATACTGCGGTTGCGGTCCCGTTACCTATTTTATTTCTTTAAAAATCGGTGCTGCTAAGCAGATGATGAAAGACTCCTCCTTAAACGTTACGCAAATTGCAGAGCGGTTGGGTTTCTCGTCTGTTCATTACTTTTCCAAACTCTTTAAAGCAAAAACAGGAATGTCCCCTTCCGAGTTTGCAAAATCAGGATATAAAAAATAAAACCGTGTACCGAAAGGGTACACGGTTTTTTGTTATTTAATTTCGAGATAGTGCTTTAAAAGCGCCTCTAAAAGAGCATCCCGCTCTACACGGCAGATCTTAGCCCGTGCATCGTTGTAACTGGTAACATACGTGGGGTCGCCGGACATCAAGTAGCCCACCAACTGACTAACCGGTTTATAGCCTTTGGCTTCCATTGCCTGATATACCTCGTCCATAATTGCGCGGATTTCTTCTTCGGACTTTTTGTTTTTTTCATAAAAAGTGGTATTGTCAAATTTGGCGCCCATAGGAAACACCCCTTTCAGGACTATTATAGCACGCTAAAAATCAAATTTCAAGTGGTAATTATCGCAAAGCTGCACCGATCTCGGTCAAAGCCTTCAGAATACGTTCAACCGCCGTGTTTACTTCCCCGTCGGTCAGAGTGCGGTCTTCGGCACGGAAAACCAGCGAGTAAGCCATACTCTTCTTGCCTTCTTCAATCTGCTTGCCCTGATAAACGTCAAACAAATTGACTTCGCAAAGCATCTTCTTTCCTGCACGGCGGATACACGCTTCGATGTCGGCGGCAGTAGTATCACGGTCGACGATTAAAGCCAGATCGCGATTCATCGACGGGAAACGCGGCAATGCACGATAAAGCATCGGCGGAACCTCTACAGCTAACATCGTTTCAAAGTCCAGTTCGGCAGCATAAACAGGAACGTCAATGTCATAGTTGGAAAGAACTTGCGGATGGACCTGACCGACAACACCAAGATACTGTTCGCCGATGTAAACCGAAGCGGTGCGACCCGGATGGAAAGACGGATGCTCGGTCTCGGGTTTGAAGGTCAATTTGCCCAAGGTAAAGCGGTTTGCCAGTTCTTCGACCAAGCCCTTTACGGTGTAGTAGTCCCCCGTCCCATACTGTGCAAAGACCAGATGGCGGCGTTCTTCAGGCAATTCGGTCAAAGGCAGAGCTTTGGGCAGATAGACGTTTGCCAGTTCGAAAAGGCTAACTTTAGGTGAACGGTAATGAACGTTGGTTGCAACTGCTTCCATCAACGACCCCAAAGCAACGGTACGCATAATGGCAGTATCTTCACCCAAGGGGTTTGCTATGCGGATATAATTGCGAGCAACATCACTCTCGGGAATATTGAGTTTATCGTACATCTTAGCACTGACAAAAGAATAGGTCAGCGTTTCCGAATATCCCTGAGCGGTCATAAAGGACTTTAACTTATCCTCCTGCTTTTGAGCAGGATTCTTCCCCGCATTGATATTGGTACCGCTGGATAAGGTGGTGGGAATCTTATCGTATCCGTAGAAACGTGCGATCTCTTCTGCCAGGTCAGCTTCCCCTTCCAGATCGGGACGGAAAGACGGCGGCAGAACGATGTCTCCTTCCACCTTGACACCCAGGCGGTCAAAAATGGAAATCATTTCTTCGCGGGTAACGGAAATTCCCAACAAACGGTTAATGGCATCAGGGCGGAACGCAATCCTCCGCGGAGCAGGTGCAGGTGCAGCCACGTCAATCATTCCGCCGACAACGGTACCTGCACCCAGTTTTTCAACCAGTTCACAAGCACGGTTAACTGCACCGACGGTATTGAAATAGTCTAAGCCTTTTTCGTAACGGCCCGACGACTCGGTGCGCAGACCCAGTTTTTTGGAGGTCAAACGAACAGAGGTACCGTCAAACAAAGCGGATTCAAACAAAACCTCGGTGGTGGCAGGCTGGATTTCGGAGTTCATGCCACCCATTACGCCGGCTACTGCAACTGCCTTTTCAGCGTCGGAAATGACCAGCATCGACGAGTCAAGACGGCGTTCTGTCTCGTCCAGAGTGGTGATGGTTTCACCATCATTGGCACGACGGACCACAATTTTATTACCGCTCAGATACGAGGTATCAAAAGCGTGCATAGGCTGACCGTACTCCAGCATTACGTAGTTGGTAATATCGACAATATTGTTGATGGGACGCACCCCTGCGGCGCGCAACCGTCTTGCCAACCACTGGGGCGAAGGAGCGATTTTGACATCCTTAACCATACGCGCACAGTAGCGGGGGCAAAGGTCAGGTGCCGATACCTCAACCGAGAATTTATCACAGACCGATTCAGAATTGCCTTCTGCCTTGGGTTCGGGGATGTTAAAGGGTCGTTCAAAAGTAGCGGCGCTCTCACGGGCAAGACCGATAACGCTGAAACAATCGGGACGGTTAGAAGTGATTTCGAACTCTACCACCTCGTCGGACAGTTCCAAATACTCACGGATGTCCATTCCCACGGGAGCGTCTTCGGACAAAATCAAAATGCCGTACTCAGGCGCATAGGGAACATCGTTCATGGTCAAACCCAGTTCCTCGATCGAGCACATCATACCGTTGGATTCTACGCCGCGTAAAGCAGACTTTTTGATTTTAACGCCGCCGGGCAAAGTGGAGTCGTTTTTCGCCAGAACAATGTGTGCACCTTCGAATACATTGGGTGCACCCGTTACAATTTGCAAGGGCGCATCCTCCCCTACATCCACCGAGCAAACTTTCAGTTTGTCGGCGTTGGGATGCTGTTCTACCTTCAACACTTTTGCAGTAACGACATTCACGATATCGCCACCCAGGATCTCATACCCTTCGACTTTGGAGCCGGAAAGGGTCAAAGCATCGCAGTATTCTTTTACAGGAACCGAAACATCGGTGTAGTCCTTTAACCAGGAAATCGGTAATTTCATTATTTTTCTACCCCCTTAAACTGATCCAAGAAGCGGATATCGTTTTCAAAGAAGAGGCGCAAGTCGGTCACGCCGTAGCGGGTCATAACGATACGTTCCAACCCCATACCAAAAGCAAACCCACTGTAAACATCGGGGTCGATATTACAGTTTTGGAGCACCTTGGGGTGAACCATTCCACAGCCTAAAACCTCGATCCAGCCCTCGTCTTTACATACGCGGCATCCTTTACCGCCGCAGGAGAAGCAGGAAACGTCCATCTCGGCGCTGGGCTCGGTAAAGGGGAAGTGATGGGGACGGAACCGGGTCTTGCAATCGGGACCGAACATCTTTTTTGCAAAAACATCCAAGGTGCCTTTTAAGTCACCCATGGTGATCCCTTTATCGACCACAAGGCCTTCGATCTGATGGAACACGGGGGAATGGGTTGCATCGACTTCATCCGCACGAAACACACGCCCGGGTGCAATGACGTGGATCGGGGGTTCCTGTTTTTCCATAACACGAACCTGCATAGGCGACGTTTGGGTGCGCAGCAGGATATTCTCGGTGATGTAGAAAGTATCCTGAGTATCACGGGCAGGATGGTTGGGAGGCAGGTTCAGTGCCTCGAAATTATAGTAATCGGTTTCGATTTCAGGACCTTCCGCAATCGAAAAGCCCATACTAATAAACAGGTCTTTGATCTCATCCAGCGCAATGGTCAACGGATGCCGATTGCCCACTGTTTGACGGATGCCGGGCATGGTTACATCAATTTTTTCATTTTGCAATTGTGCCTGCATCTGTTCTTTTTTCATCTGTTCACTACGGGTCTGAATCTCCGTTTCCAACAATGCACGGACCTCGTTGACCAGTTGACCCATAACAGGACGTTCCTCGGCGGACAGTGCGCCCATACCGCGCAACAACAGCGTCAGTTCGCCTTTCTTACCAAGGTATGCAACGCGTAGTTCTTCCAATTGTTCCATCGTTCCGGCAACGGCAAGTTTTTCCTCTACCGCCGCACGGATAGCAGAAATTTTTTCTTTCATAGGAGTTCTCCTTTCCATAAAAAAACGTCTCCCGCCCCGATTGGGACGAAAGACGATGCTTCCGCGGTACCACCCAAGTTCCCGGAAAAATCCGAACACTCTGCTCCGATAACGGTGAGCTACCGTTACTGCCTACTTTTTTCAGCAATACTGCTCCAAAGGGAAAATCACGTTTTTACGACCCGCACCTGCTTTCAGCCTACGGCAGACACTCTCTTAAAAGTCGGAAACAAAAAACGCTCAACTTTTTCATTGCATTTAATTCAGTATACCACAAAAGTTTTGCTTTTGCAAGTATTTTTAAAATAAATCTCCCGCTTGTTTCATATCCTCAAACCCGTTTTGTCGCAAGGCTTCGAAGGCAACGATTGCTACCGAGTTCGAAAGGTTTAATGACCGTGCTCCTGCAATCATCGGAATACGAACGCAGGAATCGCGGTTTGCCAAGAGCAGATCCTCGGGGAGGCCGCGAGTTTCAGGACCGAAGATCAAAAAGTCCCCATCCCGATATCCTACCTCTGCATAGTTACGGTCAGCCTTGGTCGAAAGGAAAAAGAACCGCCCGCCTTTGTTTTTTTCAAAGAAATCGTCAGCATTATCATAATAGATAATGTCCAGCAGATGCCAATAATCCAACCCTGCCCGTTTGAGCTTTTTGTCGTCAATTTCAAAACCGAGGGGACGAATCAGGTGCAGAGTAGCCCCCGTCGCAGCACAGGTCCGGGCGATGTTACCGGTGTTTTGCGGGATTTCAGGTTGATATAAAACCAAGTTCAAATGCATATCAGCCCTCCGCCCGTTTCTTTTCCACAAAGCGTTTGATCCTGTCTAATGCAACTTGAATGCTGTCGGTTGCCGTGGCGTACGAGCAACGGACGAACCCCTCTCCGCTTTCGCCGAAAGCGTTGCCGGGGATGATTGCAACCTGTTCTTCCTGCAACAGTTGAGTACAAAAGTCATTGGAGGAGATTCCCAAAGATTTGATGCACGGAAAAGCGTAAAATGCTCCCAAAGGCTCGAAGATCGGCAATCCCATTTCGCGGAATCCGTTTACAATCATATGGCGGCGAAGGTTATACTCTTTCTTCATCGTCTCGATGTCGTTGTCGCCGTTGTCCAATGCCTCGATAGCAGCGTACTGGCTGGTAGTGGGGGCGCTCATAATTCCGAACTGGTGTACCTTGACCATCATCTGGATAATGTCGGGGTGTCCGCAGGCAAAACCAAGCCGCCATCCTGTCATGGCATAGGCTTTGGAAAAGCCGCTGACCACAACGGTGCGTTCGTACATTTCGGGGAACGAAGCAATCGATACGTGTTTCCCCCGATAAGTCAGCTCTGCATAGATTTCGTCGGAAAGAACAAAGATGTTCTTATCTTTTAAAATCGCTACAATTTTTTCCAAGTCTTCCTGCTCCATAATGGCACCCGTAGGGTTATTGGGATAAGGTAACACCAACAACTTGGTTTTATCGGTAATCGCCTTTTCCAAAATCTCGGGAGTCAGGCGGAACTGATCCTCTTCGCGGGTTTCCAGCACCTTGGGAACAGCCCCCGCCAAAAGAGCACAAGGGCGATAGCAAACAAAAGACGGCTCGGGAATCAGTACCTCGTCCCCGGGCTGACAAAGCACACGGATGCAAGCGTCGATTGCCTCGCTTCCGCCAACGGTAACCACAACTTGGTTCTCATCATAAGAAAGGTCAAAACGACGCTTCATATAGTTGCAAATGGACGTTCTTAAACGGGGCAAACCCCAGTTGGAGGTATAGTAGGTGTGACCGCTCTCCAAAGAACGGATCCCCGCTTCGCGGATATGCCAAGGGGTAACAAAATCAGGTTCACCAATACCGAGAGAAATGGCCTCGGGCATTTGGTCTAAGATTTCAAAAAACTTACGAATTCCGGACGGAGGAATCGCCCGAACCGTCGGATTGATCTGGTCTAAAATGCTCATAACGTAATTGCTTTACGCTCGTCTACTGCCTTGGCGCTCAGCATAACTCCTTCCGTTTTATATGCCTGCAGGCGGAAATGGGTGGTGGTTGCCAAAACACCGTCGATCGGCGCCAACTGTTCTGCCACGAAAAGGGCAATTTCCTTCAGGCTGTGTCCCTCGACTTCAGCCATCATATCACAACCGCCGGACATCAGGGAAAGACTTCTGACCTCGGCACAGCGACAGATACGCTCGGCAACTTTGGAAAACCCTTCCCCCCGCTGAGGAGAAACATTGATTTCAATCAACGCTGAAACCATCCCGTTTTCGACCTTTTCCCAGTTGATCAAGACCTTACGACCGAAGATAATCTTTTCTTCTTCCATCCGTTTGATTTCCGCTCGTACTTCTTCTACAGGTCGATTCAAAATGGCGGCAATTTGTTCACTTGTCGCAGTTGCGTTTTTAGCAAGAATTTCTAAAATAGCGTTCATTGTATCTCCTCCGTTCAAGGATATTTTTTACATTATACCACAACTTTTTTTCTTTCGCAATAAAAAAAGAGCAATTATGCTCTTTTTTTAATAGTCTATATACGGAGACGGGTCTAAAGTGTGATTTTGATAATCCCGCACCTCTAAATGCAGATGGGGTCCGCTACTCCTTCCCGTACTGCCCACCGCACCGATGACCGCCCCTTTTGACAGCGTTTGCCCTTCGTTGACGGCGATACTTTGCAAATGCCCGTAAAGGGTCACAATCTCCTTCGACGGATGCCGAACCTTGATGTAGTTTCCGTATCCTTCATCCACTCCCGTTTCAAATACCGTTCCGTCGGCAATAACATAAACGTTGTCGCCGTAGTTCCCTGCAATATCAATCCCTGAATGAAAGGAAGTCATACCATCCAGCTCCCGACTGCCGTAGCGGGAGGTAATTCTGCCCGTATTTAAAAGGTGCCACTTTTCGGGTTCTTTCGGTTCGGGTTGGCTAAGGGGTACAACTTCCGGCTCGGTTGAAACATGCTCGGTAATCGGTTCTTCTGTGGTTTGGATATATCCGCCGATGGCCTGTGACAATGCAGAAAAATCGATTTCGTAAGCATAGAGCCGGCTGATTTGCTGTTGCACCGTACCGCTCCAAGGGGTGTGCTGGACACCGATGACCAAAACCAGTACCAAAAGGCAACAAACCGTCTGTACGGCAAACTGCTTCCCGCCCGACGGCTTTGGAACAGCAACGGCCGGGTGCATATACCGTCTTCGTTTTTTCATACGCTCGTCCCCCTTTGATTCATCGTATGAAAATTTCCGCGGTTTTAAAACCTGATTTTCGTTTTTTGTTCATATGCCGAGCGCAACGGCTGAACATTTTTGTTGCCGAAATTGCGGTCTTCGTAGTTTTTTAAGATCGAGATTGCCAAAGGCGACAGATACAATACTCCGATCAGATTGGGAATCGCCATCAGTCCGTTTAGGGTGTCTGAGATGCTCCAAACCTGTTCCATTCCCCGGGTAGCGCCGACCACGATCGCCAGAATGAACAACAGTTTAAAGGGCAGTTTGGCGTTGACCCCCAAAAGGTATTCCGCCGCCTGTGCACCGTACAAGGACCATCCCAACACCGTCGCAAAAGCAAAAAAGAGCACAGCCACCGAAAGCAACTTTCCCGCAAGTGAGCCAAACCGTAGCGAAAACGCAAAGGTCGCCAACGAAATGCCGTCCAAAGACTCAAAGGAAACGGCGGTGATAATCGGGTTCCCGTCGTGATCAAACAGCGGCACCCCGTTCCCGTCTTTTGCCTGAATTCCCCGCAGCCGCATCACATCGGTAAACACATAGTCCGAAGCGTCTGGTTCTTTTAGGTATAACACATACTCCTTTCCGTCGGCGGTAGTCACAGCGTGTGGGACCCCCTCCGTACCGATCACAAATTCGGGATGCGCTGAACGGTGAATCAGGTTGACCGTCCCGCTATTCCCGCTCAAGGTCACATACCGTGGCGCAGTACCCAAATCGGTCAGCGCTTGTTCCAACGGCATCGCCTCCGCCGTGCTGCTCAGGATCACAAAAGCGGTCAGGGAACAAACCACCAAAGTATCCGCAAACACTTCAAAAATGCCCCACATCCCCTGTTCGGCAGGTTCGCGCACATCAGCGGCACAATGGGCCATAACCGACGAACCCAATCCTGCCTCATTGGAAAAAACACCGCGGCGGACACCCATACTGATTGCACGTTTCATCACCAGACCCGCCCCTGCACCGCCAACCGCCTCCAACGAAAAGGCAGAGCGGAAAATTGAAGCGAATACATAAGGAATCTGCGACGCGTTGCAAACGACAATCCAAAGAGCGGCACCAATATACAAAACAGACATCAAAGGCACCATTTTTTCGGTCACCCGACCGATGCGTTCAACCCCGCCGAGAATGACAAACCCCGCCAACAAAGCAAGGGCAACGCCACAAAAAAGGCCGGAGAGTCCAAAGCTTTCTTTCATTGCCGCAGAGATGGAATTAACCTGGGTCATATTCCCGATGCCAAAGGATGCCAGCATACAAAAGAGAGCAAATGCCATCGCCAGAAATCTTCCCAATCTTTTGTTCTTTACCCCCGCTTCGAGATAATACATCGGTCCGCCCGA
>JAZOOX010000012.1:0-1645 GCA_045655245.1 Clostridia bacterium
GATTCTTACGGACGAATCCTGGTACGTTGTCAGAAATACCCGCGGCGTAACCGGCTTTGTAGGTCCTGCTTCCAAACCCGTACCGCTCAGCGAAGAAGAGGTTGCAAAACTTGGAATCGGATCCAGGTCGGTCGAAGTAAAATATGCCGTAGGCGACATCGTATCCATTGTAGGTGGTCCGCTTGAGGGCTTCGAGGGAAGGGTCGAATCTATCGACGTTCCCGACAACAAAGTTCGCGTAATCGTGTCCATGTTCGGACGCGATACCCCTGCAGAGCTTGAGCTCGAGCAGGTTGCCCGCAAAGATTGATTTACTTTTTGAGAGGTAGTCGGCCATAGTGGCCGGCGAACGCAGAATATAGGTATTCTGCGTGTGGGAGGGATCGAAAATTTGTTCAATCGGTTCCGTTTGACCACGTAATGGTTGGAGGTTTGTAAAAACAATGGCACAGAAAGTTATTGGCTTAATTAAGCTGCAAATTCCGGGTGGCAAAGCCACTCCCGCACCGCCTGTTGGTCCTGCACTTGGCCAGCACGGTGTAAACATCATGGCGTTCACCAAAGAATTCAATGAACGCACCAAAAACGATATCGGCATGATCATTCCTGTCGTTATCACTGTATATGCTGACCACAGCTTCTCGTTCATCACCAAAACCCCGCCTGCAGCAGTTCTTATCAAAAAAGCTGCTAACATCAATAAGGCTTCCGGTGCTCCGAACAAAACTAAAGTAGCATCCATCACTTCCGAACAGTGCCGCAAAATTGCTGAAACCAAGATGCCTGACCTTAACGCAGCATCTATCGAAGCAGCAATGAGCATGGTAGCTGGTACCGCTCGTTCCATGGGCGTTACCGTTGAAGACTAAGTGAAGGAGGTTAGCATTAATGAAACACGGAAAAAAATATGTTGAAAGCACTAAGCTTGTTGAACATGCTAAACTCTACGAAGCAAACGAAGCTCTTGAGCTCGCTTGCAAAACTGCAACTGCAAAATTCGACGAAACCGTTGAATGCCACGTTCGTCTCGGTGTTGACTCCCGTCACGCTGACCAGCAGGTTCGTGGTGCAGTAGTTCTTCCTAACGGAACCGGTAAAGAAGTTAAAGTTCTCGTTTTCGCAAAAGGCGACAAAGTTCAGGCTGCTCTTGATGCAGGCGCTGAATACGCTGGTGCAGAAGAATACATGCAGAAAATCATGTCCGAAGGTTGGATGGATTTTGACGTAGTTATCGCTTCTCCCGATATGATGGGCGTTGTTGGTAGACTCGGTAAAGTCCTCGGCCCGAGAGGCCTTATGCCTAACCCCAAAGCAGGTACTGTAACCCCCGATGTTGCTAAAGCTGTTAAAGAAGCTAAAGCAGGTAAAATCGAGTACCGTCTCGACAAAACCAACATCATCCACTGCCCGATCGGTAAAGCTTCCTTTGGTGTTGAAAAACTCCAGGAAAACTTTGACACTCTTATGGGTGCAATTGTTAAAGCAAAACCCGCAGCAGCAAAAGGTCAGTACGTTAAATCCTGCGTTGTTTCCGCAACCATGGGCCCTGGCGTAAAGATCAACCCTGCAAGATTTGTGTAATTTGATATTCACATATTAAAGAAAAATCCCGCTGAAATTCAGCGGGATTTTTTGTTTGTAAAAT
>JAZOOX010000013.1:0-45250 GCA_045655245.1 Clostridia bacterium
ACTTCTCATCAATCAATCACTTGGAGAACATGACAATGAAATAAAGCAATCAGAGCTACCGTTCTGTGTTACTGCTCCGAAAGAGCTTTATATTTCAGCTGATGGCAGAAAGATGTCCCGTGTGATAGGCAATTTGATAAGCAACATTCTCAAATACACTATGAAGAATACGAGAGTATTTATTTCTGCTTATGAAGAAAACGGCGAGGTTGTCATGGAGTTCAAGAACATTGCGTCTTACCCAATGGACTTTAGTGCAGAAGAAATTGTAGGCAGATTTGTCAGAGGTGACGAATCAAGAACACAAGAAGGTAACGGTCTTGGACTTGCCATAGCAAAGAGTTATACCGAAATTTGTAATGGTAAATTTGATGTAATCATAGACGGCGATATGTTTAAAGCGATCCTGAAGTTCAGAAAATACAATTAATTTACATTGCCATCTAAACCATTCGGCTTTTCCAAAACAAGAGCCAGTCCGAAAGGACTGGCTCTTGTTTTGCCCTTTGGCTTGAACTAACGATTTTTAAAGTTCGTTTTCTTATAGATTGAATATGAAGAAATTATCAGAACGGTGAAGAAACGTGTTTTTAAATGCCGTTCTCAAAAGGAGGCTTTTTCATATCAAATCCTTGATTAATCGGTTGGGGTGTGGTAAAATTAGATAATAAAATCAAAGGAGAAAAAGGTATGTGGGTTACTGAACTGAGCCAATCGGCGGTGATTTTTTTGTTGGCGGCTTTGATGGCCGCGGCGGTTTATTCGGGACGGTTCTCGAAACTAAAAAAGCGTCACGCTCTTTACTGGCTTGCCGGCGGAGTGTTTTTGTCTGCCGTGGCTATGTTTTTCCCCATCTTTAAAAACGGGGAGTACGGCATTTTTTCCAAATCCCTTTTACTGTCGGTGTTCAGTGCTATGCAGTTGTTTACCTTAGGGTGCGACTTTTCCGTGGTGCGGGAAGGCGTGATTGCGGGAGACGTTGCTTATCAGGTATGGGCGGCTGTTTTGTATGTGTTGGCACCGATCTTTACCTTTGGATTTGTTGCCTCGCTCTTTCAGGACTTTTTCTCGACTTTGAAGTACTGTATTGTGTTTGGCAGAGAAGTGTACGCCTTTTCTGAATTAAACGAAAAGGCGATGCTTTTGGCAGAGGACATCCGCGCCAACCACAAAAAAGCGGTTATCGTCTTTTGCGATGTGTTTGAAGAAACCGAAGAACGTTTTTACGAATTAAGCGATCGTGCCCAAAAAATCGGCGCTATCTGTTTTAAAAAGGACATTTTGGTGGTCGGGTTTAGGCGGCACTCCAAAAAGAAAAACATCTCCTTTTTTGCCATCGGCGAGGATGAAACTGAGAATATGGTACAGACCCTGAAACTGATCGAACTTTACAAGACCCGCACTAACGTGTATATTTACACCTTCTCCAGCGGAGTGGAGGGCGAGGTTCTGACGGCACAGGTGGACAAGGGGGTTGTGAAGCTGCGCCGTGTCAACGAAGTACGCTCGCTAATCAGCCGTGAACTTTACGAAAACGGCAAGATTTTATTTGACAGCGCGATTGAATTCGAGGGTGTCAAAAAGATCTCGGCGGTGGTGGTCGGTATGGGTCGCCACGGCACCGAGATGGTGAAGGCGCTGTCATGGTTTGGGCAGATGGACGGCTATGATCTGGAGATTAATGCCTTTGACCGTGACCCGTTGGCAAAAGAACGATTTGAAGTGACCGTCCCCGAGTTGATGGATGAAGCCCATAACGGTCGGGTCGTTGACGGGGAAGCGGTTTACAAGATCGCGGTTCACGGCGGCGTAGATGCGGAGTGCGCTACCTTTGCTCAGAAAATTGACAACATCACCGATGCGACCTTTGTTTTTGTTGCATTGGGCAACGATAAAACCAACATTACCACCGCCATCGGCTTACGCCAACAGTTTGAGCGGCTGGGGGTTCATCCCGTGATTCGGGCAGTAGTCTATAACACGCAGGAAAAAGAAGCGTTGACCGACATTAAAAACTACCGCGGACAGTCTTACGATATCGGGTTTGTGGGGGACTTGAAGTCCTCGTACAGTGAAGCGGTGATTTTGAACTCGGAAGTTGAGACAGAGGCTTTGGCGCGTCACTTAAAGTGGGGCGAAGAGGAAGCGTTCTGGGCTTTTGAGTACAACTATCGCTCGTCCATGGCTTCGGCGATTCACGCCAAGCTGAAGCGGGAACTGGGTGTTCCCGGTAGTGACAAGGCACCCGCTGACCGCACCGAGGAAGAACTTTGGGCATTGCGCCGTCTGGAACATCGCCGTTGGAATGCGTATATGCGCTCGGAAGGGTACGTATACGGTGGCACGGTGGAAAAGTCGGGTCGGAACGACCTGGCAAAGAAACATAACTGCTTGGTTCCTTTCGACATGTTACCTTTAAAAGAGCAGGAAAAGGATGATGATTAAAACGTACCGGATTCTGTTTGGAAGGAACATATGCCCCTCTTAAAAACGAAATGAACTGTCTGAAAAGCCACCCGCCGGGTGGCTTTTATATGAAGGGATTTTGACGTTTGGGGGTGGCAATGGTATTCGTTTTGGCGGGTAAACGGAACCGGTTTTGACGTCGTATAAATAAAAATAGTTGAAAATTTGACGAAAAATGGTATAATGTGTGAAGGAGTTGATACCATGAACAAGCAAAAGTTAAAAGGAGATATGATGCTGCTTTTGGCGGCGGTGGTCTGGGGGCTGTCTTTCATCACCCAAAGCAAAGGGGTGGAGACGTTGCCGCCCATTGCCTTTAACGGGTTAAGATGCCTGTTGGGGGCGTTGGTATTGTTGCCGTTGATTTTCGTTTTGGACCGCCGTAAAAAACAAAAAGGGGAAGAACCGCAAAAGTTTGATCGCACCCTTTGGACTGGCGCCACTATTTGCGGCATTTTTTTGTGTCTTGCAACGACGTTACAGACCATGGGGATGGTCGAGACCAGTCCCGGAAAAGCAGGGTTCATTACCGCTTTGTATATGGTGTTGGTGCCGATTATCGGGTTGTTTGCGGGGAAGAAACCCCGTCCCGTCATTTTAGCTTCGGTACTGGTAGCGGTCGGCGGGCTTTATCTGATGTGTTTAAAACCCGGGGAGTTTGTCTTAAAGACGGGCGACCTGTACGTTTTTGCCTGTGCCTTTGCCTTTTCGGGACACATTTTAGCCATTGACCACTATTCTCCCAAAGTGGATGGCGTTAAGCTGTCCTGTCTGCAATTTCTTGTCTGCGGTGCAATCAATATGGTGATGACTTTATTCACCGAAGTTCCCTCCCTTTCCGCTATCGGCAGTGCTTGGGTGTCCCTCGCCTATATGGGTGTTTTTTCTTGCGGCGTGGCGTACACCCTGCAGATTGTGGGCCAGCAGTATACCGACCCTACCTCCGCGTCGATTTTAATGAGCCTGGAATCGGTCTTTGCGACCTTGTTCACCCTGCTCTTTATTGCATTGGGAATGGACCTGACGGGCGGCGCGTTGACGGTGCGAGAAATTGTGGGATGCGTGTTAATGTTTGTTGCCATCTTACTGGTACAGCTTCCCGAAAAACGAAAATCTTGACAAGTACACTTTATTATGGTACTATGTAAAAAAGATAGAGGTGCGGAACTTATCAGTACTCTGCCGGTTACGGGTATGGAAGCAGAGAAAAGGAATTTCCGCCGAAGCAAGGAAGCCGATACCCCCGACTTGTTTGCTGGTATACTGCAGAATATGCCTTATACTGTCACGGTTTGTGGAGCGCTATCACCTTACTTTTGAAAATGGTATGAGGGCGCAACTCTCATACTTTTTTTATTTTAAAATTGGAGGTTTTACAAATGAGACTCCCTGTTAAAGGAAAAGCTCCGGTCATTATCGGTCTGGTTCTGCTGATGATCGTAGCATCGTTCACCGTACTGGCAACGGGCGATGAAGCACCCGTTAATCAGTACTACGCAACCTTCTGGGCAATGGTGCCCCCGCTGGTTGCTATCGCCTTGGCGCTGATCACCAAAGAGGTGTATTCGTCCCTCTTTATCGGTATTGCGCTGGGTGGCTTCTTGGCCGCTGAATGGAACCCCGTTGGCGCATTGGACAACATCATCAATGCAGGTTTGATTGATGCCGTTTCGGGTACCGCAGGTATCTTCATCTTCTTGGTAATCTTAGGCGCAATGGTCGCTTTGATTAACAAGGCAGGTGGCTCCGCCGCTTTCGGTCGTTGGGCTGAAACCCATATCAAGTCCCGTATCGGCGCAATGTTTGCCACCTTTGTCCTGGGCGTTTTGATTTTCATCGATGACTACTTCAACTGCCTGACCGTTGGTAGCGTTATGCGTCCCGTCACCGATGCACACAAAATTTCCCGCGCCAAGTTCGCTTTTCTGATCGATGCAACCGCCGCTCCCATCTGTATGATCGCCCCCGTTTCTTCTTGGGCCGCTGCAGTTGCAGAGTTTACCGAAGGCACCGGCTACTCGGGTATCGAACTGTTCATCCGTGCCATTCCTTATAACTACTACTCGCTGTTGATGATCGTGTTCGTCATTGCAATTGTTTTGATGCGCTTTGACTATGGCCCGATGAAGCTCCATGAGTTCAATGCTATGAACAACGGAGACCTCTACACTTCCGGCCGTGACGAAGTTGAAATGTCCGAAGAAGTCGAAGCCAACCCCAAGGGTCGCGTTGTTGACCTGATTCTCCCCGTTATCGTATTGGTCGTTTTGAGCATTATCGGTTTGTTATACGTCGGCGGAATGTTTACCGATGGTCTGTCCTTGGTTGACGCTTTCGGTAACACCGATGCTACGGTCGGTCTGCCTTGGGGTGCTTTGGTTGCTCTGTTATTTACCATCGTTTACCTGGTCGCACGCCGCGTTGTTACCTTTAAAGAGGCAATGCAGTGCATCCCCAAGGGCTTTGTCGCAATGGTTCCTGCCATTATGATTCTGACCTTTGCTACTGCCCTGAAGAATATGACCGGTCTGCTGGGTGCCGCTGACTACGTTGCTGCACTGATGGATTCTGCCGCTGCAGGTCTGGCAAATTTCCTGCCTGCCATCATTTTCATCGTTGCCTGCATCCTGGCTTTCTCTACCGGTACTTCCTGGGGTACTTTCGGTATCTTGATCCCCATCGTTCTGAGCATTTTCGAGCCCGCCAGCCCCTTGCTGATCGTTGGCGTTTCTGCTTGCCTGGCAGGTGCCGTCTGCGGCGACCACTGCTCGCCCATTTCGGACACCACCATCATGTCCTCGGCAGGTAGCCAGTCCAACCACGTGAACCATGTATCCACCCAGCTTCCTTATGCCATCACGGTAGCTCTGGTTTCTTTCGTCACCTACCTGCTGGCCGCATTCACCACCAACCCCTACATCCTGTTGGCTGTCGGTGTTGTCCTGCTGCTGGGCACCTTGTTCGTCATCAAAGCGCTGACCACCAAGAAAGCGCAGTAATTCAGAAAGCCACCCAATCGGGTGGCTTTTTTAGTGATTCGTGAATGAAAGGACTTGCATTGGCAAGTCCTTTTTGTTATACTGGAGACAAAGTGAGGGATTTATATGAACAAAATCAAGAGTTTTGAAGTCAATCATGATATTTTGGAGCGGGGGATGTATATTTCCCGCATGGACGGGGACGTCATCACCTATGACCTGCGGGTGAAAAAGCCCAACGGCGGGGACTATCTGCAAAATGCGCCCATGCACACATTGGAGCATTTGGTTGCTACCTATGTCCGCAACTCCGCCTTTTCGGATGGGGTCATTTACTTCGGGCCTATGGGCTGTCGGACGGGGTTTTATCTGTTATTAAGAGATAGCGTTTCCCGTACCGAGGCGTTGCAGTTGACCCGTGACGCTTTTGCCTTCGCCGCAGGGTTTGATGGGGAGATTCCTGGGAACACCCGCATCGAGTGCGGAAACTATTTGGACCACGACCTGGCAGGCGCCAAGAAAGAAGCGGAAGAATACTGCCGTGTGTTAAGTGCTTGCACGGCGGATGGGATGGAGTATCAAAAATGATTGGTATTATCGGTGCAATGGACCTGGAGACGGCAGGTATTTTGGATGCTATGACCGTTATAAAAACCGAGAAAATCGGATTTTCCACCTTTTGGCAAGGGCGAATTGGCACCACCGAGGTGGTGCTGGCGCAATGCGGCATCGGCAAGGTGTTTGCCGCTGCCTGTACCCAAGCCATGATTTTAAAGTATGCGCCCACTTTTATTTTAAACATCGGTGTGGGCGGAGCGTTGACCCGCGAGTTGGGTCTTGGCGATGCGGTGGTGGGGACATCTGCGGTGCAGTACGATATGGATACCTCCGCCATTGGGGATCCGCCGGGGAAGATTTCGGGCATCGACCGCACCTATCTGCCTTGCGATGAAGCGGCGGGGACGGTTTTGGGTGAGGTATTGAGCGGTTTGGGCGTACATCATCTCTTCGGGGTGATTGCCACCGCCGATCGCTTTGTGGACAAGGATGAAAACCGCGACCTCTGCCGCTCCTTCGGGGCGTTGATTGAGGATATGGAAGGCGCCGCAGTAGGGCAGGTCTGCTTTGTCCATCAGTTGCCTTTCGGGATTTTGCGCACCGTTTCCAACGGGGACGAGGATGCAGGAGCGGTCTACGAAAACGCTGTGGGGATGGCGGCAGAGGTTTTGAGCCGCGCCACCGTTGAGTGGGCAAAAAAGTGTTGACAAATCAAGAACAAAATGGTATAATCATTCATAATTAAAAAACGCAGGGATGCGGAGTAGTAAGCAATCGATTTCGCCGAAAGAGAGATGTCGGGTGGTGCAAGGCATTGGGAAAAGGTTGCTGAACTGACCGCGGAGCGGCTGTCCTGAACAAGAGTAGGGGCAGACGGGTACTCCCGTGACAGGGTTAAGATGTGTTGGCATCTGAGGGCATCCAAATGGATGAAGAAGAGTGGTACCGCGGAAATGGGTTTAACGTTTTCGTCTCTTTCACCGAAGCAGAGACGAAGACGTTTTTTTATTGAAAGGAGCAGTAACAATGAAAAAAATCAGTATCACCGACATTACCTTAAAGAGTTTGGCGCAGGACCGTGGCGTTTCGCTTTTATTCCGCGAAAAGACCGCCATCGCCGTTTGTGCCGACAGTCTTGGGGCAAACGCTGTTGAACTGGCGCCCGTCAAGAATGTCCGTGAGGATACGATTATTTATAAGACGGTGGCACAAAATATTCGTAACAGTATCGTTGCCATTCCCGTTGGGATGACCGCCGAGGAGGTTGCCACCGCTTGGGAGTGTATCAAAGACGCAAAGGCGTCCCGTCTGCAGGTAGAAGTGCCCACTTCCACCGTTCAGATGGAATATATGTACCATTTAAAGGCAGAAAAGATGCTGGAGAAGATCGGCGCATTGGTTGCCGAGGCAAAGCAGTACTGTGCCGACGTAGAGTTCTCGGCTTTGGACGCTACCCGTGCCGATACGGAGTTTTTAATTTCTGCCGCAAAAACGGCGGAAGAAAAGGGTGCAACGGTTATTACCCTTTGCGATACGGCAGGGGTTTCCTTGCCTGAAGAGGTTGCCGCGTTGGTGACGGCAATCAAGAAATCCGTTTCGGTACCTGTTTACGTGCAGGTTTCCGATGCTTTGAATATGGCAGTGGCTTCGGCAATCGCCGCAGTCCGCGCGGGTGCGGACGGATTGAAGTGCGCGATGGTCGGCAAAGGGGACCTGTCTATGGGCGCTTTCTGTGATGCGGTCAGTGCGCGGGGCGAAGCGTTAGAGATTACTACTGATTTAAAGAATACCAAAATTCACGCCGATATTGATGACCTGCTGGCAGGAATCAGCCACGAGACTTACGAGACCGAGGCAACCGTCAGCGAGAAGAAAAAGATTTTGCTGGACGATGAAAGCACCTTGGCGCAGGTTGCTCAGGCGGCAGAAGTATTGGGCTATGACCTAACCGATGCCGATTGCGGCAACGTCCACAAGGCGTTGATGCAGGTTTGCGGGAAAAAGGGGTCTGTCGGCGCAAAGGAGTTTGAAGCGCTGATTGCCAGCTTTGCCATGCAGGCTCCGTCCACCTATCATTTGGAAAGTTACACCACCAGTTGCGGTAACTGCATCAGTTCAATGTCCCAAGTGACTTTAAAGCGCGGGGACGAAATCTTAAACGGTGTCAGTATGGGTGACGGGCCTATCGACTCGGTATTCCGTGCCATCGAGCAGTGCGTCGGCTATCACTACGAGTTGGACGATTTCCAGATTCAGGCGGTAACCGAAGGCAAGGAAGCGCTGGGCTCTGCACTGGTTAAGTTGCGGAACAACGGCAAGTTGTATGCGGGGAACGGCAGTTCCACCGACATCGTTGCCGCCAGCATCCGTGCCTACATCAATGCGCTGAACAAGATCGTGTTTGAGGAGAAATAAGATGAAGATTGTATTTTCCACAAAGAACGTCAGCCGCGCATCGTTTTTGGATTTGTGCCGATACGCGTATGACTACGGATATGCGGGGTTTGAGTTGTACGATGCCGCCCGGGAGCGGAAGAACCATTATGACAGCATCCTGCGGGGCGACCGCACTGCCGATGCCAAGCGGAAACTGGTCAACCGCGGGTTGGCGGTTTCGGCATTACACGTACCCTACTCGGTAGAGCAGGAAGAGGCGACTCCCGACCTGTTTTTGAAGTACGTGGATATGGCGGTCAGTGCAGGGGTGGAGCGGGTGATCATCCGTATGGAAACCCCTTGTTCCGAAGCGGTACTGGCCGATAAACTGGGCGAAGCCATCCGCCGTGCAGAGCGTGCCGATGTGCAGGTGCTTTTTGAAACGACGGGTTACCTTGCCGAGACCGAGAACGTTATTGACATCATCAACTTTTTCTCTTCTGCGGCGGTGGGTGCGTCTTGGAACGTGCGGGGCACCTATTTTGGCGCAGGAGAAAGCGCCGAAACCACCATCAAGCACTTGGGCGCGTACATCAAGTACGTTCGCTTAGGGGATATGAAAGAGGGTAGGACCGTACTCATCGGCGAAGGGGAGTTGCCTGTTCATTCCGTTATCAATGCCCTTTCCTCGCTGAACTTTGACGGGTTTGTCTGCGTTGCCTGGAATGACGAAATAACCGACGCCGACATTGTTTTAACCCATTTTGCCAACTATGTGGCTTCGTTGGGTCGGCAAAAGAAGAACTACGACAAGGTTTACTATAACCGTGACAAGACGGGGACCTTTGTTTGGCCCAAGTACGAGATTATCGAGTCCACCTTTTCGGATGTTTTGGATACCATGGTTGAACATTACCCCGATCAGTATGCATTTAAGTACACGACCTTAGACTATACCCGCACTTATACCGAGTTCCGGCGTGACGTGGACGAGTGTGCTGCGGCGCTGATTTCGTTGGGGGTCAAGGCGGGGGACCACGTTGCCGTTTGGGCGACCAACATCCCTGCCTGGTTTATCACCTTCTGGGCGACTACCAAGATCGGTGCGGTTTTGGTCACGGTGAACACCGCCTACAAAATTCACGAAATTGAGTATCTGTTAAAGCAGTCGGACACCCACACTTTGGTGATGATCGAAGATTGCAAAGACATCAACTACCGCGAGATTATTGAAGAACTTTGTCCCGAACTGCAACAAATGCAACCCGGCGAGGCTTTGTATTCCAAAAACCTGCCCTTCCTGCGCAACATCGTTACGGTGGGATTTTCCATGCAGGGTTGCCTGACCTGGGAGCAGATGCTTGCCCGTGCCGAGGATGTCCCCTACGAGGAAGTACGCCGCCGCGCATCGCTGGTCAAACCCGACGACGTATGCAATATGCAGTACACTTCGGGGACCACGGGATTCCCCAAAGGGGTTATGCTGACCCATCGCAACATCGTCAACAACGGCAAGACCATCGGCGACCGTATGGACTTGTCCACCGCTGACCGCATGATGATTCAGGTGCCCATGTTCCATTGTTTTGGCATGGTGCTGTCCATGACATCCACCATGACCCACGGCGGAACGTTGTCCCCTATGCCCTATTTTTCGCCCAAGTCCTCCTTGGCGTGTATCAATGACGAGCATATTACCTGCTTCAACGGTGTGCCGACGATGTTCATTGCGCTGTTTAACCATCCTGATTTTGCAAAGACCGACTTTTCGTATATGCGGACGGGGATCATGGCGGGTGCCAACTGTCCTGCAGACCTGATGCGCCGTGCCGCAGACGAAATGAATATGCGTGAGATCATCTCGGTTTACGGACAGACCGAGGCTTCCCCCGGCTGTACCATGGGCGAGGTCAACGAGGACATCGATCACCGTGTTGAAACGGTAGGCAGTCCCTTCCCCGGGGTGGAATGCAAGGTTATTGACCCCGAAACGGGAGAGGAACTTCCTGACGGCGAAAGCGGTGAGTTTGTCGCCCGCGGCTTTAACATTATGAAGGGGTATTATAAGATGCCCGAAGCCACCGCCCAGACCATTGATGCAGATGGCTGGCTCCATTCGGGGGATATCTGTTGCCGTACTCCTGACGGGTATTTTAAGGTAACAGGTCGGTTAAAGGATATGATTATCCGTGGCGGCGAAAACCTTTACCCCCGCGAGATCGAGGAGTTTTACCTGACCCATCCGAAGGTCCGTGACGTGCAGGTTGTCGGTGTCCCCGACGAGCGTTATGGCGAGGAGTGCTGTGCGTGGATCATTCTCCACAAGGGCGAAACTTCGGACGATGCCGAGATGCGGGCGTTTGGTAACGCGGCAATCGCACGGCATAAGGTGCCGCGGTATTTTATGTTTGTCAACGAGTTCCCCATGAACGCTGCAGGAAAGATCTTGAAATACAAGATGCGGGAAATTGCCGCAGAGGAATTAGGATTAAAAAAGGTGTGAGTAGTCACACCTTTTTTGTTGCTTTGCGGGAGCAGCGATCAACAAAAATGCAGTTGTATAAAAAAGAAGCCACCCCATTGGGTGGCTTCTTTTTTATACATCGAAAACGCAGATGGCGCCGTGGAGGGTGTTAATGATGATTTCAAACCGTCCGTCGCCGTCCAGCTCGGTGACTACGGGAGCAGACATTGCGCCGTTGTGCTTGTTGGAAGCTTCTTTGGCAGGGGGCAACGGGGTTTTGGAGAGCAACTGACCCTTGTAGTTTAGGATGTAGAGGTTGCCCTGCATGATCTTATCCAGATTTTGGTCCTCGTCATAGAAGGAGGCAAAGATGACCTCCATCTTTCCGTCAAAGTCCAGGTCGCGGCAGACTACGGGGGTCGCATACTCGTAAAGGGGGCTGGTCCGCTTGGTCAGACTGTAGGGCCAGGCGTAAGGCTCGGTTTTGTCTACCGAATAGCAATGCACCTTGCCGTTGTACGAGTTAAAAAGAATTTCCTTCTTCCCGTCCCCGTCCAGATCGGCTACTACGGGGGTTTGTGCCACGTGGGAGGGGAGGGAGGTTTTGTTTTGGATTAAGGGTTTGCCCAGGTCGGTGGGCGGGGTGGACCAGTCGGCGTCCAGCGGTTCGTTTTTAAAACGGGTGCGGTCGGCGTTTAAGACGGCAATGGTCATATACTCTGACGGGGGATAGACGGGGGCGTACTTCCGATTGCACATAATGGTACTGACAATGATTTCGTTTACCCCGTCGCCGTCCAAATCGGCAACAGTGGAGATGCCGTGGCCGAACTCGCCTTTATAGAGTTCTTCCCGCTTTTCGTTGCCGGTGATGGGTTGCCCCCAACCGCCGTTATCACCGCGAATCTCCGACTGGTAGTCCTCGTAGAATGCAATTTGCCCCCAGTTGCGGTTGCCGTAAACGGATGGAGATGCGGCAACAGGGGTGCCGTCGTGGTGGTAGGCGGAAATGTAGGACATATCGGTGGGGACGATGATTTCCAGGTCACCGTCTTGGTCCAGGTCGGTGACTGAGATGTTGTTCATAAAGACGCCGTAACTAAACCCCAGTTTTCCCTCCCGGTCTTTTGCCAGTTGGGGCCAGCCCGAGCGTAGGGTACCGTCGGCGTTATAGACATAGGTGCTTTCGCTATTGCCCACACCGAAACCGACGATGATCTCCTGCTTCCCGTCACGGTCTAAATCTGCAACTTTGATGCTTCGTCCCGAGGCGGAGACGGGCTTTTGGGGCCAGCCGCTTTTGAAGTAGCCTTTGCGGTCTAAAACCGAAACGGTGCCGTCACCGTGGACGGTGAGGATCTCCTTCTTGCTGTCGCCGTCAATGTCGGTGACTATTGCATCGCACCAGGTATGCCCTACCGAGCGTCCTGTTTCGGCGAAGGGGGTGTTGCGGTCGAATCCTGAGTTTACCTTCCACTTTAAACTGCCGTCAGCGTTTAAAACGGTGATGGAGTAGTTGGAAAAGACGATTTCTTTTTGCCCATCCCCGTCTAAGTCGGTGACCACGGGGGCGTTGTAATAACTTTCTTCGGTCCAGTTTTCCAGAGTGCCTGCGTTGGCATATTTTAAGGTGGGTTGCGGGATTTTGGCGGTCACCGCAAGAGAAAAGGCGGCGAGTGTCAATAAAAGACAGATGATTTTTTTCATTGCGGAACCTCCTTATAGTTTCATCATGTTGGACTTGCCGCGAATCTTATAGATGGCACCTTCGCTGGAGGCTTTGATGACGATCAGCTCGATGTTCTCGTCTGCGGCAGTGACGGTCACGTTATGGATATATCCTGTCGGACCTTCATAAAAAACGTTTCCTTTGGTGACGGGGAGTTCCTTGACCGAGGGGGAGAGAGATGAGGTGTAAAAGACGCGGACACCGTACTCTTCCACGGGGGCACTGAAGCTGATCTTGATGTCAGAACCGCTTCTCCGTGCATTGGCAAAGGGCAGATTTTCCTCGGCGTTCACGAAGTAGTCTGCCAGGACACTGCGGACGGTGTTCAGCCCGACAGCTGCTGCCTGTGCCGTTGTAAAAACCTTTTCGTCCATCAGCTTGGTGCAAAGCAAACGGTTGGAGTTTTTGATGGGGGTGGTCAGGGCTTTGTAACAGATGCGCACCATATCCGAGCGGTAGAGCTCGGTCTTGGTCATTTGGTCGGGGGCAAGAAGACCGATCTCCTTGGCAAACTCTTTTGCCTTGGCATAGGAAAAGTCTCCTTCAGCGTCCGAGTAGCCCAGTACCCGGAGTATCATGGTACAAAACTGTTGGATGGACGCATCTTCGTCGGCACCGAAATAGGTGTCGCTGTTGCCGTTGACCAGATAGTTTTCGTACAGCCAGCCTACGTAGTCACTTGCCCAATCGGGAACGTCGGTAAAGGGATGGGGGTTTTGCTGATACCTTGCCTTTTCGTCCTTGCCCAGCATACGGGTCACGGTGACCGAAAGCTCGGCACGAGTGGCGATGCGTTCTAAGTCCATAGACTCTTCTGAAAAGGTGGTGTTTGTGCCTTTTAAAAGCCCCAGGTCAAAGAGGGCTTTTGCGGCATCTACCGTCGGGTCGGATGCAACGGTTGCAGTGCAAAGGCACCCTAAAACCAAAATGAGTGCAAGTAGCTTTTTCATTCTGTTGTCTCCTTTTTTACGAGTTCGGTTAGGGTTGCTGTATCACCCGACACGGTAAATCGTACGTCATAGTCTGCAAAGCGCATGGAGTAGATGCGCCCGTCCTCTTGATAGGAAGGACGGGGGTCGTCGGCAATGGCGGCGATCAGTACCCCGCGTTTTTGTTCGGGCAGCGGGTCTAACAGTCCGTCGGGGACTTGTACCTTTAAGGCGTGGCTCGCATGCTCGTCGGCAAAGCCGCCTACAGCGTCGGGGTAGGCATCTGACTTTAAGTAGGGTTTGATGTCGATGATCGGGGTGCCGTCCAGTAAGTCTACTCCCGACACCTTCAGCACGGGACCGTCTTCTACCGATAACAGCCGAACCACCGACAAGCCAATGGGGTTGGGGCGGTAGGGGGCACGGGAAGCAAAGACCCCGACACGGGTGTTCCCACCCAGACGCGGGGGACGTACCGTGGGGGAGAACCCGTCACGATGGGCTTCGGAGAAGTCGAAAAGCAGAATCAGGTGGGAGAACCCTTCGATACCGCGGACGGCGTCGGGGGTTCTATATGCAGGGAGGAAGCGGATCTCCCCTTCGGCGTTAATGCGCCCGCTTTGGCGGGGGATGCCAAATTTTTCTTTAAAATCGGTCTTGATATGGGCAATGGGTTGAACGTTCATAAAATCCCTCCGATTTTTATTTTAACACATTTGTTTCTCCTGTGCAATCGTTGACAGAAACATTATTTTTGGATATAATGAAATAGAAAGGAAGGTCGTTATGGGAAAAGTCGGTTTGGTATTGGAAGGCGGCGCAATGCGCGGTATGTACACCATGGGTATCTTAGATGTGTTTACCGAGCAGGGAATTGCGGCGGACGGCGCGGTAGGCGTTTCTGCCGGGGCGGTGTTCGGGTGCAATTACAAGTCCCGTCAGGTGGGGCGCGCCCTGCGCTATAATATGAAGTACTGCCGTGATCCCCGTTATTGCAGTCTCCGTTCGTTGCTCAAGACGGGTGATCTGTTTGGCGCGGACTTTTGCTACCGTGAACTTCCCGAAACATTAGACCTTTTTGATAACGAAGCGTACGAAGCGAACCCCATGCCTTTTTACGTGGTCTGTACCGATGTGGACACGGGGCAGGCGGTCTATCACCAGTGCATTACCGCACGTGATGAAAACCTGCTTTGGATGCGGGCTTCCGCGTCATTACCCTTGGCTTCCCGGGTGGTGGAAATCAACGGGCAACGGTTGCTGGACGGCGGGATTGCCGACCCGATTCCTTTGGCCTTTTCGGAAAACCTTGGGTTTGACCGCAACATTGTGATTTTGACACGACCTTTCGGGTATGTCAAAAAGAAAAGCGGGGCAATGCCCTTCATTGCCCATCAGTATAAAAAGCATTCCGAATTTATTCGGGCTATGGAAGAACGGCATATGGTTTACAACCGTGAATTGGCAGAGGTCCGCAAGGCGGAAAAAGAAGGGCGGGTGCTTTGCTTCCGCCCCGAAAATGACCTGCCCATCGGCCGTACCAGCCACGACCCCGAGGCGTTAAAACGGGTGTACGAAATCGGGCGTGCCCAGGGGTTGAAACGGTTAGAAGAAGTGAAAGATTTTATACAGGAGGCAAAAAGATGAAAAGGGGATTGGCGTTGTTGTTGGTTTTGGCGTTGTTGGCAGGATGTGCGCCTGTCGAGGTAAAAGATGAATCACCTTTTTGCGTAGTTTCCCTACATTATCCCGAAGGGCAGGAGCTTTGGGACGGTTCTTTTGAAGTGTATCAGCGGATGGTCCTGCGGTTTGCGGATGACCAAACGGTGATTCCACTATCCGCATATTTCGGGGACACCTTTTATGCGACGGTCCCTAAGGAATCGGCGGACCGTCCTTTAGAGGTCGTGATCGCAGACGCGCCCAAGTTTTTGGATGATACAGACGAGTATCAATCCTTCGCCTTTTATTCCATGAGCCGTGCAGCCATCGAAGGGGTATTCACTGATTATAAAGATGGTTTGGCAAAGCCCTTTGAGACTTTGACTCGTGCCGAAGCAGTTGAATGGGTATTGAACTTCTTAGGCGTTGATGCGGGGGAAGATGCAGACAGCAGATTCTTTGACGTGCCCAAGGATGCTGCATACGCGCCTGCCGTGGCAAAAGCGCGGGAGCTTGGCCTGGTGAAAGGGGATAACTGGTTTTACTTTAAACCCGATCGCAAGATTACCCGTCAAGAGTTCATGGTCTTAAACGCCCGCGCCCTTTGGTATGCACAGCTGCAGAACGAGCCTCAAACCGTTGCACTTCCCGAAGCGGTTGATATTGCCGATGTTGACGAGTGGGCACATTCTGCTTATACTGCATTGAATGTGACCCAACTGGCGGAGTGGGAAGAAACGGGGGAAATTGGTGCGGATGGTATTCCCGAGACGGTGGCAAAACTGTCGCCCAAGCAGGAAATCCTGCGCCATGAAGCGGCACAGATGTTGTCTTATGCACGAACCGAGTTCCAAATCTACCCGTCTGCCGAGGCCATTGCCTACGGGTTTGACAAAGAGATGCCGATTATTGACGGCTCTACCTCATCCTTCCCCTTTACCGAAGCGGTTTATCGAAAGCTTTTCTTAAACGGATATCGGCATCCCGATCGTCCCGAAAAGCATAGCAAGAGCCACGCATCTTACGAACGACTGATTGCAGGGGAGGCGGATATGCTCTTTGCTGCAACCGAGCCTTCTTCGGATATTTTAGAGCTGGCAAAAGAAAAGGGCGTGGAGCTGGAGCTGATCCCCATTGCCTATGACGCCATGGTTTTCTTTACTAACGCAAACAATCCTGCAACGGGACTGACCACCCAGCAGATTTCGGATATCTATGTGAATAACGCTCATCAAAACTGGTCCGCTGTAGGCGGTCCCGATGCGGTACTTTACCCTTATTGCCGCAACAATGACAGCGGTAGCCACGCCATGATGGAGCGGTACTTTTTAAACGGCAACGAGATCAATGAGACCATCCGTCAAGAGACCACCTCGGTTTCTATGGCAAACGTTTTGACCGATGTCATGAATGCCGAGACGGATGACCCCGTTGGCTATGCAATGGGGTATAGCATTTATTATTACTTTAATAATATGGATATGTTCTACAACACCAAGACGGAGTTGAAGTTGCTGGAAATCGACGGTGTTGCTCCCAACGACGAGACCATTGCCAACGGCAGTTACCCGCTGTCCAGTAACTCCTTTATCGTATTGCGCAAAGATACCCCTGCCGATGCCCTTTCTCGCAAGATGGTGGAATTTATGCTAACCGACGTGGGACAGCAGTGTGTTGAGGATGCAGGGTTTGGAAAACTGAGGAGATGACCCATGACTTTTGACGGATTTCAAAAAATGACCTTGTTGGATTTTCCCAACAAGGTTGCCTGCACTTTGTTTACCCACGGGTGCAACTTCCGCTGTCCTTTTTGCCACAACCCTTCGTTGGTGGTAGAGGAACAAAAGGCGCAATATTCAGAGGAAGACGTCCTTTCCTTTTTAAAAACCCGTCAAGGTCTTTTGGACGGTGTTTGTATCACGGGCGGGGAGCCGACTCTGCAAAAGGACCTCCCCGATTTTATCCGAAAGGTGCGGGCGCTGGGGTTTGCAGTCAAACTGGACACCAACGGCGCATTGCCCCGGCGGTTAAAACCGTTACTCGAGGAAGGACTTTTAGACTACGTTGCCATGGACATCAAGTCCTCTCCCAAGCGCTACGGTGAGGCGGTGGGCATCCCGAATTTTGATGTAACCCCCGTGTTGGAAAGCGTAAAGCTCTTGGAATCGTCCGGAATTCCCCACGAATTCCGCACTACAGTGGTAAAAGAACTCCATGACGAGGAGACGATACAAGATATTGGGGTTTGGTTGGCGGGAGACACAAAATATTTTCTGCAACAGTTCCAAAACGACAGGCCGTTAATCGGCGAAAATTTAACCCCTTATGAACCCGCAACCCTTGATAAATTCAAGGAAATTCTGGGTTCGACCCTGCCGAAAACCGAAGTTCGCGGCGTATAAAAAAGTGGCACATCTTGTGTCGCTTTTTTAAATTTAACACAAAATATTGTGGTTTTGCTATTGACAAGCACCACGATAGGTGGTATACTGAAAAAGCACAAATGAAGGGAAGGAGAAAATGAAATGTATCAAGTTATTAAACGTGACAATAAAGTAGCAGATTTTGACATTTCGAAGATTAGTGATGCCATCACACAGGCATTTGAAGCGTGTGAAAGACAATTCCATCCTTCGGTCATTGACCTTTTGGCTTTAAAGGTTACCGCCGATTTTGAACCGAAAATTAAAGAGGAAATGATTGCCGTCGAGGACATTCAGGACAGTGTTGAGCAGGTTCTGATCCAGGCGGGTTATGCCGACGTGGCAAAGGCGTACATCCTGTACCGTCGTCAGCGGGAGAAGTTGAGAAACTTAAAGTCCACTTTCTTGGATTACAAAGAAATTGTTGACAATTACGTTAATATCAACGACTGGCGAGTAAAAGAAAATTCTACCGTTACCTACTCGGTGGGCGGTTTGATTTTAAGTAACTCGGGTGCGATTACCGCAAACTACTGGTTGTCCGAGATTTATGACGACGAAATTGCCAACGCGCACAGAAACGCTGACATTCATATTCACGACCTTTCCATGCTGACCGGTTACTGTGCAGGTTGGTCCTTAAAACAGCTGATTCAAGAGGGTTTGGGCGGCGTTCAGGGGAAGATCACCTCTGCCCCTGCAAGCCATCTGGCAACCTTGTGCAATCAGATGGTCAACTTCTTGGGCATTATGCAAAACGAATGGGCTGGTGCTCAGGCGTTTTCTTCCTTCGATACCTACTTGGCACCTTTCGTTAAGGTTGACAATTTGACCTACGAACAGGTAAAGAAGAGTTTGGAATCCTTTATCTTTGGTGTAAACACGCCTTCCAGATGGGGGACGCAGGCGCCCTTCTCCAACATTACTTTGGACTGGACCGTGCCCAACGACCTGGCTGAACTGAACGCCATCGTGGGTGGCAAGGAAATGGATTTCAAGTACAAAGACTGTAAGGCTGAAATGGATATGATCAACAAGGCCTTCATTGAGATTATGATCGAGGGTGATGCCAACGGCCGCGGTTTCCAGTACCCCATTCCCACCTACTCCATTACCTCTGACTTTGACTGGTCGGAGACCGAAAATAACCGTCTTTTGTTTGAGATGACTTCTAAGTATGGTACGCCCTACTTCTCCAACTACATCAACAGTGATATGGAGCCTTCCGACGTTCGTTCGATGTGTTGCCGCTTGCGTTTGGATCTTCGCGAACTGCGCAAGAAGTCCGGCGGTTTCTTTGGCAGTGGTGAAAGCACCGGTTCTGTCGGTGTTGTTACCATCAACATTCCCCGCATTGCTCACCTGGCTGAAAATGAAGATGAGTTCTTCAAGCGCCTTGACCATATGATGGACATTGCCGCTCGCTCGCTGAAGGTGAAACGCGACACCATCACCAAACTCCTGGATGCAGGCTTATACCCCTACACCAAGCGTTACCTGGGCACCTTCAACAACCACTTCTCGACCATCGGTCTGGTTGGTATGAATGAAGCGGGTCTGAACGCGCGCTGGATCGGCAAGGATATGACTTCTGCCGAGACTCAGGAATTCTCCAAGCGGGTTTTGAACCATATGCGGGAGCGTTTGTCCGACTATCAGGAAAAGTACGGCGACCTGTACAACCTGGAAGCCACTCCTGCCGAGTCTACTTCCTACCGTCTGGCAAAGCACGATGTGAAGCGTTACCCCAACATCCGCACCGCCAACATGGACGGTACGCCCTACTACACCAACTCCTCCCATCTGCCTGTTGGTTTCACCGACGACATTTTCGAGGCGCTGGCCATCCAGGACGAACTGCAGACCCTTTACACTTCGGGAACCGTTTTCCACGCTTTTTTGGGCGAAAAACTGCCTGATTGGAAAGCTGCCGCAAACCTGGTCCGCAAAATCGCTCAAAACCACAAACTGCCTTATTACACCCTGTCCCCCACCTATTCGGTATGTAAGGATCACGGGTATATTATCGGCGAGCACTTTAAGTGCCCCACCTGCGGCGCTGTGACCGAAGTTTACAGCCGTATTACCGGTTACTACCGTCCTGTTCAGAACTGGAACGACGGTAAGAGCCAGGAGTACAAGGACCGTTTGAACTACGACGTTGTTAATAAGAGCGAGCCTCATGTTACCCGTTCTGCTACTGTCGCTTGCGAAGCGCCTGTTGCAAAGACCAACGAGAACGGCATCCTTTTACTGGCAACCAAGACCTGCCCCAACTGCAAAGTGGCGGCAACACTGCTGGAAAAGGCTGAAATCCCCTATACCAAGATTTATGTAGAGGATCGTCCCGAATTGGCGGAACAGTACGGCATCAAGCAGGCTCCCTCGCTGGTGGTTCAGCAGGGCGGTACCGTTGAAGTCTTTACCAATCTGTCGAACATCAAAAAGTTCATTGAATCGTGAGGTTAAAAATGGTTGATATCCTCATTGTCGGCAGTGGGCCCGCAGGGCTCACTGCCGCCCTTTACGGACGGCGTGCCAACAAGAGCGTGTTGGTGCTTGAAAAAAACGGCTTCGGCGGACAGATCACCTTCTCCCCGAAGATTGAAAACTACCCCGCTTTCCGCGAAATCAGCGGCAACGAGCTTGCTGACCAGCTCTTGGATCAGGTAATGGCGCAGGGAGCTGAAGTGGACCTGGAAGAAGTCACTGCCATCGGTCGGGATGGTGACGTATTTACCGTAGTCACCGAAAACGGCGTTCATGAGGCAAAGACGGTCATTCTGGCAACGGGAGCCAAGCACCGTTTGCTGGGCGTCCCCGGGGAAACCGACTTTGTAGGTAGCGGCATTTCCTTTTGCGCGGTCTGTGACGGTGCGTTCTATGCCGGGAAAGAAGTAGTGGTCGTCGGTGGCGGAAACTCCGCTCTGCAAGAGGCGATTTTGCTCTCCGACCTTTGTACCAAGGTGACCGTGGTACAAAATCTGCCCCGCTTTACCGGCGAGGATAAGCTGGTGGAACAGCTTATGAAAAAGGACAACGTGACCGCTATTTTAGGCGCAACGGTCAAGGAATTCTGCGGCGACGGGGAATTGGATACCGTAGTGATCGAGACTGCCGACGGAGTACAGGAACTCAAGACAGACGGTGTGTTTGTTGCCATCGGTCTGGCACCCGAAAACGGGCCTTTTGCTGATTGGCTTGACCTGGATGCAGGCGGTTACGCCGATGCGGACGAGACCTGTCTGACCAAGACCGAAGGGTTATTTGTGGCAGGGGATTGCCGCAAAAAGGGAGTACGACAGATTACAACGGCAACTGCCGACGGTGCTACTGCCGCCTTGGCTGCCTGTCGTTATTTAGACAAGTAATAAAAAAGTCAGCCAAAGGGCTGACTTTTTTCAAAAGGGGAATGACCATGAACATTCACATTTTGTTTACCGGCGGAACGGTCTGCACTACCGTTAAGGACGGCAGAATGAGTACCGACCCCACCGCCGCCGCGGCGTTGACCGAGCTTTTTTGGCAGAGCGATTCCTTTGCCAAGGAGGATGTGACCTTTCAAAAAGGCGCATTTTTAGGGATCCTGAGTGAGAATATGACCGTCCGAAACTGGAACATGATTGCCGATCAACTGCGGGAAATCCTTTTGTCCGATGATCGCCCCGATGGCATCATCATCGCCCATGGCACCGATACCTTGGCGTATTCCGCCGCATTGTTTTCGGTGCTGTTGGAGGGGGTGGACGTTCCCGTAATTTTTGTTTCCGCCAACCGCCCTTTGCTTCATGCAGACGGTACTCCCAATCCCGACTCTAACGGTGGGGACAACTTCCGTGCCGCAGTAGAGTGTCTGGCAAAGGGAATCGGGGCGGGGGTCTATGCCACCTACAAAAATCCGAAAGACGGACGCACCTATCTCCATCGGGGAGAAAGTTTGGTGCAGTGCAGTATCTATGACGATAATTTCTATAGTCGTGATGCCCTGGATATTACCGATATTTCATCTGCCGACCTGCCCAAAAGCGGGACGGTTCATCGGCCCCTTTTAATGGATGCTCTGCCCCTGCGGGATTGTGTTTTAAAGATTACCCCTTATGTGGGGATGAACTATAGGGCCTTTTCGCTGGATGGGGTAGAGGCGGTTTTGCACAGCACCTACCATTCAGGGACGGCGTGTGTCAATGCCGATGGAAACAGTTCGATCCTGTCCCTGTTTGACCGCTGTGCCAAAAAGGGGATTCCTTTCTATTATTCCCCTTCGGAAGTAGGGGAAGCCGCCACCGTTTACGACAGCGTTCCTTATATCAAAAACCACCGCGCCGCAGGACAACAAATCCAAATCCGCTATGGTGAGACCGACGAGTTGCTATATGCCAAATTACTGGTTGCCGTAGCCCATGGGCGTTGGGAGCTACTGGACTAAAAAAAGAGAGCCGTTTGGCTCTCTTTTTTTATGGGTTTTCGGCGATCCAGCGGGTCAGTGTTTCGGGGGAGGAGGCGGTGAGTTTCCCTTGGGCATAGTTGGGGCGGCCGCCACCTTTTCCGTTGAACTGGGCATTCATTGCCTTGACCCGATCCCGAACGTCTCCTGCGGGACTGCTGACCACATAGATGTAGTCAGCTCCCTCGGTATGAGAAAAGAGGAAGCAGATGGGTGTTCCCTTTTCTGCCAGAAGGTTGGCACAGTAAATCAGGTCGTCATAAGAAGCACCGTCGGCGAAGGCACAGACCCCGTTGCCTACCGATACAAGGTTTAGACCCGCATAGGTCAGACGGGCAGAAAGACGGTTGTTTTCATCCCGCACAGCGGAGAGGAGTCCGTGCTGTTTTTCCACCGCTTCGGCAACCCCGTCGCGGGTAGCGGACAAGAGTTTCATCACCGATTTGGTGGTGTGGTGGAGCTTTTGATAGTCGCAAAAGGCGTGATAACCTGCCACCATTTCCAGACGGGTCCCTTTTTTGTGGGAGCAGAAGTCCAGCACCTTAATCATCCCGATATCACCCGTCCGCGAGGGATGGGGGGCACAACAGGCGCAACAGTCGTACTCGCCCATAGTGACCAGGCGGACCCCTTCGGTCAGTTCCAGTTTACTGCGGTAGTCCAATCGGGGGAGTTCTTTTGCTGTAGGGAAAGAGACGGTGATGGGGACATTTTCCCAAACGGCACGGTTGGCTTCTTCCTCGGCATGGGCAATGTCCTCGGCGGTGAGGGGACCGTCAAAGTCCACGGTCATCACTGTATCGGACATATGAAAGCCCACGTTGGCATAGCCGTGGTTGCGGTAGATTACGCCTGATAACAGGTGTTCCCCCCCATGACTTTGCATTCGTGTAAAGCGCAAGAACCAGTCCAATTCGCCTGTGACCTTTTCCCCCACTGCGAGGGGGATATCGGTCTTGTGAACGATATCACCGTCGGGAGTCAGTTGTACATCCAGTATCGAAGCGCCGCCCAGTGTGCCGCGGTCAGCGGCCTGGCCGCCACCTTCGGGGAAGAAGGCGGTTTGGTCCAGTTTAACAAGGTAGCCGTCCTTGGTCTGTTCGCAGGAGCGGACGGTTGCCGAAAAGGTGCGGCAGGAGCCGTCGGTTTCGTAGATTCGTTTGGTCATATTCATCTTCCTTTAGAAATATAGCAGAAGTCCGAAAACTTCTGCTATATGGGTTATTCAGCCAGTTTCTTTTCCAGGAGGGACTTGATGACCGCCGGGTCACCTGCGCCCTTTAACTCTTTCATACAAGCGCCAAAGAGTGCTTGCATGGCTTTAACCTTGCCACCCTTGAAGTCGGCAACGGCTTGTGCGTTTTCGGACAGGATGCGGTCGATAATGCCTTCCATTGCAGAAGTGTCCACCTTTTTGTCCAGTCCCTGTTCCTTGCAGTAGGCGATGGGGTCAACCCCGTCTTCCACAACGGCGATCAGTACCTTCTTGGCGGCGTTGCGGTTAATGGTACCTTCATTGACCATCTTGATTAAGGCTGCCAGTTCGGTGGCGGTGATGGTCAAATCACCTAAGGTCTTGCCGTCTTTGCGGAGAATCCCTGCGCAGTCGGTCAAAATCCAGGCGGCGGTTTCTTTGGGGTTGCAACCAAGGGCTACGGTGTCGTCTAACAAGGTACAGATGCGGTGGTTGGACAACAGCATGTCGATTTCTTTGTCCGAAATTCCCGCGGCGCGATACTCTTCTGCTCTTTCGTCTACAGCGGCGGGTTTGTTGGCTTTGATTTCTTCCAACCACTCGTCGTCGATGATGATGGGCATTAAGTTGGCATCGGGGAAGTAACGGTAGTCAGCTTCGGTCTCTTTGTTCCGCATTGCCATAGTTTTACCACTGGCATCGTCAAAGCGGCGGGTTTCCTGAACCAATTCCTCGGTTTCGAATTCCAGCGCGTCTATATGCCGCTGTGCTTCATAGCGGATGGCGCGGTCGATGGCTTCGAAGGAGCTCATGTTCTTGATTTCGGTACGGACACCGAATTCACTGCTGCCTTCGGGACGGACCGAGATGTTAACGTCACAGCGCATTGCACCCTCTTCACACTCGGAAATGCCGCCCGAGCGGAACATTGCCTTTAACTTGTTGAGGTAGGCCAGAACTTCTTCGGCGCTACGGAAGTCGGGCTGGGTAACAATCTCGATCAGCGGAACGCTGGTACGGTTAAAGTCAACATACGAGGACTTGCCGCCGTGAACCAGTTTGCCCGCATCCTCTTCCATATGAATCTGCTTGATGCGGATGTCGCGGGATCCCTGGGAGGTCTTGACGGTGACACATCCGTCGGTGCAGATGGGATGGTTTAACTGGGTAATCTGATAGGCACAGGGCAGGTCGGGATAGTAGTAGTTCTTTTTGTCAAAGGTGGTGTAGCGGTTGATGTTGCAGTTGAGCATCAAGCCTGCGGTGACCGCCAGTTCCACGACCCGCTTGTTCATAACGGGGAGCATACCGGGCATACCCGAGCAGGCGGGACATACACAGTCATTGGGTTCCTTTGCGGCAGAATGACCGCCGCAGGAACAGAAAATCTTAGATTCGGTGCTGAGTTCCACGTGGGTTTCCAGACCGATGACCAGTTCGTAGTTCATTTATTTGCCCTCCTTTTCAGCGATTGCGCCAAGGCTTAAGAGCGTACTCTCGTCAAAGGCTTTGCCCAGGAACTGGACACCGCAGGTAGCCAGTGCGGGGATGCCGACAAGGTTTGCGGCGGCAGTGAATTCGCTTTCACGGCAGACTTTTTCGAAGGCCTCGTGGATGTCATAGGCTTCGTAAGCGGTCTCGGTGCAAACGGGGGTTAAGATGGCGTCGTAGCCGGAAAGAATCTCTTTCAGTCGGTCAGCGACTACGCGGCGTACTCGCAGAGACTTATCGTAGCAGTCCTTGTAACGGTTTTTAGACAATACGTCCGAACCGTAGAGGATAACCGCTTTGGTCAGGAAGTTAAAGCCTTCGGTTCGGGAGTTGACGTAGAGCTCGTCGATGTTTCGGTAGGTTGCGGCACGGTGGCCGTACTTTACACCGTCATAGCGGGAGACGTTGTTACAGGTCTCGGCGGACATGAGAATTTGCCAAGCGGCGTTGGCAATTTCAAATAGATCACAGGAAATTTCGTCTACGGTGACGCCGTTATTCTTTAAGGCTTCGGCAACGGCGGCGACCTTTTTATTCGCGGCTTTGCCTGCTTTTTGGGTCAGGTCGGTGATGATGCAGACCTTTTTCCCGGAAACAGGTAAGGAGGCGGAATACTCATAGGATTCCTGTTTTAAACTGGTGCCGTCCTTGGCATCGTGACCTGCGATGACCGACAGGATTTTTGCGATGCTGTCGGCGGTATCGGCGTAAACGCCTAACTGCTCACCCGAAGCGGCAGTAGAGATAATGCCGTAGCGGGAGACGGTACCGTAGGTGGGTTTTAAGAAGGAAACACCGGATAATGCGGCACCGCGGCGGGGTGCGCCGTTGACGTCCACTGCCAGGGCAGCTTTGACTTCGCCTTTTGCTACCAATTCGGCAGCGGGGGCTTTTAAATTGCCTTCCTGTTTGGCGTAGTGAGAAAACTCGCCCACCAGATCCAAGCCAAACTCGCCTACATGGGTCTTTCCCGAAAGGGTGTAGCCTTTTTCTTCCAGGCGGGTGACTGCCTCGGCGCTGAAGAGGGGGGTAAACCCTTCCAAAATGCGGGAGCCTGCGGTCGTGGCAACGTCTTTTACCAGTACGGTGTCATCGACTGCGATGGTTCCTTTATCGTTTAATTTTACAGCGTATTCATTCATCTTGCACACCTCACTTTACAAGTCTGGGTACTTGCCAGCTGTCCTCGCTTCGCTCGGGAGCGCCTTTTAACAGGCTTTCGCGGGTGAAGGGTTGGCAGCGGACGTCCTCGCGAAGGACGTTGGTCATGGGCATGACGTGGACCATTTCCTCCACGCCCTCGGTGTCTACTTTGGACAGGACCGATTCGAACTCGCCCATGGTCTTAAAGATTCCCTGCATCACCGACTCTTCTGCATCGGTGAGGGCAATCTGGTTTAACTGTTGTGCGTTAGAGAAGGTAGAACGCTTGCCTGGGGAGGTTTTTCCACCGCCCGACGTTGCGGTTGCACGGGCGGCAAGGGCATTTGTGTTGCCCAGCAGGTGAACGTCCTCCAGCTGTTGGTTGGTGACCTCGCTGGGAGCGCCCAAGAGCAGGTCTTGTGCATTGCCGTTTAAGGGGAATGCGATAACGTCCAAAATCTTTTCTTCGTCGGTTAAGAGCATGACCATACGGTCTACACCCGGTGCCATACCTGCGTGGGGTGGAGCGCCGTACTGGAATGCATTATACAGGGCGGTAAACCGATTTTTTAAGTCTTCCTCGGTATAACCTGCAATCTCGAACGCTTTCTTCATAATGTCCACATCGTGGTTACGGACGGCACCCGATGCCAGCTCGATGCCGTTGCAAACCAGGTCGTACTGGTAAGCAAGGACTTCGGTGGGGTCCGAGTTTAGGAGTGTGTCCATTCCGCCTTGGGGCATGGAGAAGGGGTTGTGGGTGAAGATGGTCTCGCCTGTTTCCTCGTCGTTTTCGTACATGGGAAAGTCGACAACGAAACAGAACTCAAAGGCATCGTCACGGATCAGATCCAGCTGTTCTTTGCGCGCCAGCCAGGTGCGGATATGACCTGCTTTCTTTTCGGTGTCGTTTTTCTTATCATCACAGATAAAGAACAGCGTTTCGCCTTCTTTGACGCCTGTCAAGTCGATGATTTCAGCTTTTTTGGCATCGCTTAAGAACTTGGCGATAGGACCTGCAAATACTCCGTCTTTTAAGGTGATATAACCCAAACCGCCCAAACCGACTTCGGCAGAGGTGGCAAATTTCAGGGAGTCTTCAAAGAACTTCTTGGACTTGCCTCGGCAATCGGCAACGATACCCCGGACAGGTTTGCCCCGGAACGCGGGGAAGTCTACATCGGCGAAGAACGCCGTTAAGTCGCAGATGATCAAGGGGTTGCGCAGGTCGGGTTTATCCGAGCCGTAAGTCATCATTGCATCGGCGTAGGTGATGCGGCGGAAGGGCTTTTCGGTAACTTTTTTATCCGAGAAGGTCTTGAAGGTGTCATAGATGACATCCTCGCAAACTTCCAGTACCTCGTCCTGGGTGGCAAACGCCATCTCGAAGTCCAGCTGATAGAACTCGCCGGGAGAACGATCCGCACGGGCGTCCTCGTCACGGAAGCAGGGGGCGATCTGGAAATAACGGTCAAAGCCTGATACCATCAACAACTGTTTAAACTGCTGAGGCGCCTGGGGCAGGGCATAGAACTTGCCCGGATGCTTACGGCTGGGAACCAAAAAGTCGCGGGCGCCCTCGGGGGAAGATGCGGTCAGGATGGGGGTCTGAATTTCCAAGAAGTTTTTATCCTCCATCTTTTTGCGCAGATGACGGATGATCATGGAACGCTTGACCAGGTTGTCGTGGTTCTTGGGGTTACGCAGGTCGAGATAACGGTACTTTAATCGCAATTCGTCTTTCGAGGAACGGGAAGCCCGTACCTCGAAGGGAAGCATATTCTTGCTCTTGCCCAGGATTTGCAGGCGGTCAGCGACCAGTTCCACATAACCTGTGGCAATCTTTTCGTTAACCGTGTCGGGGTCACGCTTTTCAACAATGCCGCTGACCGAAATGACTGTTTCGCGGTTGACGTTTTTTAACAGGTCCTCGTTATGAACGACCACCTGGGTAACACCGGTGTAGTCACGCAGGTCAATAAAGATGACACCGCCGTGGTCGCGCACAACATCGACCCAGCCCGCCAGTTCGACGGTCTGGCCTACATGGCTGTCTCTGATGTCGTTACAGTATAAAGTTCTGTACATAACAATCCCTCCTTGAAAACAAAAAGTCCCGAGAATATTTGCATATTCTCGGGACGAGTAAACAGTTTACCCGCGGTGCCACCCGCATTGATGCGGAGACCCGCACCCTCTTTTCTATGAAATTAAGGCAAATCAGAGTGTTCCCGTGCTTACTACTCGTCTCAAGTGCGCTTTCAGTCGGCGACGCACTCTCCCTGACAGACTTTCCAAAAAAGCCGAGTCTCCATACCTATTATAGCAAAATTTCATCTTTTGTCAACAGTATTTTTCCCCCATCGCTACAATTTATACATTCTTTTAACAGCAACAAGGGAAACAAAGACAGGGCATGGGACAGCAGGGGACGCATCCGTAGCCCATTCCGTTGCTTTGGTCTTGGTACTGCCGGTAGCGCGGCTCCGAAAACCCGCTTTGGTAGCGGGGGTTTTGGGGGTCCAAACGGGCGGCTTCTTCGAAATAGGATTCCGCCTGATCGAACCACCCGCGTTTTTGGTACAGGACGCCCATTAAGTAGTGCCATTCGGCGCTTTGGTCGGCAGACGCGGTTAAGATCCGTTCCGCTTCAAACAGGCGGCCTGCTTTTAAATGTGCTTCGGCATACTGCAAGGGAGACGGCTCTGTTTTTTCCTGAGCGGTTTTGCCCATGATCTGATCATAGGCGGCGTTCAGTTCGTCCAGTTTCTTTTGCGCAAATTCGTCCAAACCGCCGTCTTTTCGGTCGGCACGGTACTGCAACAGTTTTTCATAGTAGGCGGCCTTCACCGTTTCGATGTCTGCATCGGGGGTCAGACCCAAAAGTTCATACGGGTTGTTCATACTCTTTTAACTCCTCATCCATTCGGCCGCGGAGGCCAAGGTAAATAATATTTTCTAAGATCGGTTTTGCCCAATCGGCAACGGGCAGGGCAGAGTAGGCGTCGCCCATCTCCGCAAACGACCGCAACAGGGTACGGCGAATCCGTTCGGCGGGGACTCCTGCAAATCCGTGGGGGTCTGCAAGGTTAAATCGGGCAAGAAGGGGATTGTACTCCTGCCGTTTAAAATCTTCTTTTAAATCGCTGACCGCGTCCAACAAATAGACCACCCGTCCGCAATGGTAGCCCAATCGGGACAGGTTTTCGCGAACATCGGAGGGAGTATCGGGACGGTCGAAAAAAAGTTGCATGATCTGCCCGAACAGGTCTGCCACCTGGTCGATGACAGCGCAGTTTTCCGATTCCTTTTGATAGAGGGCGGTGAGCAATTGTCGGGTTTTGTCCAGTCGTGCATTCTCGTGTTGAGAAAGCTTTTGGAAGGCGGGTCGGTACAAAAGCCGTGCCAGTTTTGCCGTAAAGCGGTTTTCGTCCCGAATATCGTCTTCGAACTTTAAGGCGGTTAATAGGACACTGCAATCGGCGGCACACTCCAATGCGACGGCGGTTGCCATGGGGCGCTTTAAAAAGGGGTTATAGACACAACGGGAAGGGCGTAGAACGGCATCGTTGTCCAAGGCGGCGTGTAACAGCGCCAAAAAGGTGAAATCGTAATTCAAGCCCAGACGGGTAACCTGACCGTGGCGGTCGCCCAGGGTCTTGCACAGACCGCAGTAAAATCCGCGAAAGGTGTTGCGGTCTGTATCGCTCAGGGCATTTAAGTTGGGGGTGATAAATCCAAACATAGCATTTTTCTCCTTAAGGAGGATTATACACTATAATTTCTTTTTTTGCAATTCTTTTATAAACTATTGACTTTTTATTCACAATTTATTAATATAATAAGGTAAAAATTCAGACCGTCACAAGCCAGTGGCGGCGAAGGAGGATATTATGCGAAACACGGAAAAGACAATGGAAAAAATCGTAAACCTCTGCAAGGGCCGCGGGTATGTATACCCCGGATCGGAGATTTACGGTGGATTGGCAAACTCTTGGGACTACGGCCCCCTTGGCGTTGAGTTTAAGAATAACGTAAAACGCGCCTGGTGGAAGAAGTTCGTGCAGGAGTCGCCTTATAATGTCGGGCTGGATGCCGCAATTCTGATGAACCCTCAAACCTGGGTTGCATCGGGACACGTCGGCGGTTTCTCGGACCCGTTGATGGACTGTAAAGAATGTAAGGCACGGTTCCGTGCCGATAAACTGATCGAGGACGAAGGCGGTGTCAGTGCCGATGGTTGGACCGATCAGCAGATGAAGGATTTTATCGAAGAAAAGAACATCAAGTGTCCCAAGTGCGGCAAACACAACTTTACCGACATCCGTAAGTTTAACCTGATGTTTAAGACCTTCCAGGGCGTTACCGAAGATGCAAAGTCGGAACTTTATCTCCGTCCCGAGACGGCCCAGGGGATTTTTGTCAACTTCAAGAACGTTCAGCGTACTACCCGTAAAAAGATTCCTTTCGGCATCGCACAGGTAGGTAAGTCTTTCCGCAACGAAATCACTCCCGGTAACTTCATCTTCCGTACCCGTGAGTTCGAACAGATGGAACTGGAGTTCTTCTGTAAACCCGGCGAGGACCTGGAATGGTTTAAGTATTGGAAGGATTACTGCAAGAACTTCCTACTGTCTTTGGGCATTCCCGAAGAGAATATCCGCATGCGTGACCACAGCCCCGAAGAGCTGTCTCACTACAGCAACGCCACCACCGACATCGAGTTTATGTTCCCCTTTGGCTGGGGCGAACTCTGGGGCATTGCCGACCGTACCGATTTTGACTTAAAGCAACACTCCAACCATTCGGGCGAGCCCATGGATTACTTAGATCCTGTTACCAACGAACGTTATGTTCCCTATTGTATCGAGCCTTCCCTGGGGGCAGACCGTGTGGCACTTGCCTTCCTGGTTGACGCTTATGATGAAGAGGAGATTGCGGAAGGGGATGTTCGTACCGTTATGAGATTGCACCCCGCGTTGGCGCCGATGAAGGCGGCTGTTCTGCCTTTGTCCAAGAAGCTGTCCGAGCAGGCTACTGCCGTTTATACCGAGCTGTCCAAGTACTTCCTTTGCGATTACGACGAGGCAGGTTCCATTGGTAAACGTTACCGCCGTCAGGACGAAATCGGCACGCCTTTCTGCATCACCGTAGACTTTGATACCGAAACTGACCAATCGGTTACCGTCCGTGACCGTGATACCATGGAGCAGGTTCGTCTGCCCATTGCGGACTTAAAAGCATATATCGAAGACCGGTTACAGTTCTAAAAAGAGTAATAAAAAAGTCAGCCGAAAGGCTGACTTTTTTATTTCCTGAAGAATAAAATTCCCAGTGTATTGGGTCCGCAATGGGAAGAGATGGTACAACCTGCGGTGGAGATAATCACTTCGTCAAAGGGCAGAATCGACCGGACTTTCTCGTTGATTTCTTCTACCAGTGCGGGGTCGCAGTAGCTGTGGGTGATAAAGATGCGGGAAGTATCAATGTCGTCACGGTTGCTTAAGCGGTCCTCCACATAGGCAAGAAGTGCTTTTTTCAAAGTGCCGCGGTATTTTTTACCAACCGCCATCCCGCCGTCCTTGACCTCGATGCAGGGCTTTAACTGCAGGAGATTGGCACCCAATGCGGCAACAGTGGAACAACGGCCGCCTTTGTGCAAAAATTCCAAGGTGTCAATAACGAAACTGGATTCGGTACGGGTAATGTTTTGTTCGGCTTGGGCGACGATTTCTTCAACGGTTGCACCTGCAGCAGCCATTTCGGCGGCGGCAAGAACGATCAGTCCAAAGCCGGTGGACAGGTTTCGGCTATCAATAACGGTGACGCGATCATAGTCCGCGGCGGCGATGTGGGCATTCTGATAGCAACTGGAGAACCCTGCGCTGATGGTAAAGTGGATGATTTGGGTGTCGTCGCTGTAACTGTCGTAGGCAGTAACACAGTCGGTGATAGAGCAAGCGGCAGTCTTGGGAACAACCCCTGTTTCTTTTACAATGTCAAATAATTCGGGTGGGGTGATGGATCCGTCGGCGAATTCACCTCGTTCGGTATTTACATACAACGGAAGAATGTGAATGTTGTACTTTTCCTGCAATTCCTTGGATAAATCACATGCGGAATCGGCAATAATCTGAATGTGTGGCACAAAATCCCTCCTATGATTCAATCAGTTGCAAATAGTATAACACAAAGCGACGGTTTTTGCAACGAGTTTTTTAAAAAGGTCTTGCCAAAAACGGAAAATAGTGGTATGATAATGTGGGTTTATTTTTAGAGTACTTTTGAGGAGGTGCTATTTATGGAAGGAATAACTGCGAACGCACCCGTGCTGGGAATGGACTGTTTGGTGGTCTGTCTGCTGGGTATCGGGGTCGTTTTTCTCGGCTTGGTTTGTTTGATTTTCGTATGTAAGCTGATGGGCGCTCTAATGGGAAAGGCAGTTAAAAAAGAAACTACTGTTCAATCGGCGAAGGCTCCGTCGACAGATGAAGTTGCCGCACCGATCGTCAATCGTGGGGAATTGGTTGCCGCAATTTCTGCCGTTTTGGCGGAAGAATTGGGGGCGGATGTAACCGACCTTAGAATTTTGTCCATCACAAAACGATAAATATGAGAAAAGAGGTAAAAAAATGAAAAGATATCTGGTAAATGTAAACGGAACTGAATATGAAGTTGCAGTTGAGGTTTTGGGTGAAGGTGAAGCACGAAAGGCTGCGCCTGCTGCCGCTCCTGCTCCCGCTCCTGCTGCCGCTCCCGCCGCTGCTCCTGCTGCGCCCGTTGCTGCTCCTGCTGGCGGCGAGACCGTACTGTCTCCTATGCCCGGTAATATCTTGTCTGTTGCTGTTCAGGCGGGCGACACCGTTAAGAAAGGCGATCTGCTGGTCGTTTTAGAGGCAATGAAGATGGAAAACGAAATCCTGGCTCCTTGTGACGGTACCGTTGCTTCTGTTGCAGTTGCTCAGGGTGCTACCGTCGAAAGCGGTGCCACTTTAGTTGTTATTGGCTAAGAGGTGCAGTAATGGGAGAGTTTATTGGTAATTTCGTATCGCAGATGGGGTTTGCGATGCTCGGCAATGACCCCAAATGCCTGATTATGATTGCGGTTGCCTGCGTTTTGTTGTATCTGGCAATCGTCAAAAAGTTCGAGCCTTTACTGTTGTTGCCCATCGCTTTTGGTATGCTGCTGACCAACCTGCCCGGCGCAGGGTTATATCACGGCGAGCTGTTCGAGGGCGGACACGTTCACTGGGATATCTTTGTGAACAATGCGGGGTTGATTGACTATTTATACCTGGGCGTTAAACTGGGAATTTATCCTTGCCTAATCTTTATCGGTGTGGGTGCAATGACCGATTTTGCTCCGTTGATCGCCAATCCCAAGAGCTTGCTTTTGGGTGCCGCTGCTCAGGCGGGTATCTTTGTTACCTTCTGGGGCATGGGACAGTTCTTTGGGTTTACCGGGGCTGAGGCGGCTTCTACCGGTATTATCGGTGGTGCCGACGGTCCTACCGCAATTTTCTTGACTTCTAAATTAGCTCCTCACTTATTGGGTCCCATTGCCGTTGCCGCATATTCGTACATGGCACTGGTTCCTGTTATTCAACCGCCCATTATGAAGTTCCTGACCACCAAGAAAGAACGGGAAATTAAGATGGACGGTTTGCGCGAAGTTTCTAAGACCGAGCGTATTGTATTTCCTATCATTATTACCATTTTCGTTGCGTTGCTCCTGCCTTCTGCGGCTTCGCTGGTCGGTTCGCTGATGCTGGGCAATCTGCTGCGTGAGTGTGGCGTTACCGAGCGTTTGAACAAGACCGTTCAAAACGAACTGATGAACATTGTCACTGTTTTCCTGGGCATCTCTGTTGGTGCGACTGCTACGGCAGAAGCATTCTTAACGCCTAAGACCCTGCAGATTTTGGCAATGGGTATTGTTGCTTTCGGCTTCGGTACTGCAGGCGGTGTGTTACTGGCAAAGTTTATGAACCTGTTCTTAAAGAAGAAAATCAATCCGTTAATCGGCTCTGCAGGTGTTTCTGCCGTTCCGATGGCGGCGCGTGTTTCTCAAAAAGTCGGTCAGGAAGCGGATCCGTCCAACTTCCTGCTGATGCATGCTATGGGTCCCAATGTTGCGGGCGTTATCGGCTCGGCCATTGCGGCTGGCGTGTTACTGTCTATCTTTGGGGGTTAATGTGTTATGGCAAATAAATTGATGATTACCGATACCATCCTGCGTGATGCTCATCAGTCTCAGGCTGCGACGAGAATGCGCCTGGAAGATATGCTTCCTGCTTGCGAAATGCTGGATGAGGTCGGCTATTGGTCCTTGGAGTGCTGGGGCGGCGCCACCTTCGATTCTTGTATGCGTTTTTTAAACGAGGATCCCTGGGAACGTCTTCGCGCACTGAAAAAGGCAATGCCCAAGACCAAGTTGCAAATGTTGCTTCGCGGTCAAAACATTCTGGGCTACAAGCACTACGCCGATGACGTGGTGGAGGCGTTTTGTAAAAAGTCGGTTGAAAACGGTATTGATGTTATCCGTATTTTCGACGCTTTAAACGACACCCGCAATATGGAAGCGGCAATGAAGTTCACCAAGCAGGCAGGCGGTATCTGCGAAGCTGCAATCAGTTATACCACCAGCCCTGTTCATAACGAAGAATACTTTGTTAAGCTGGCTACCGAACTGGAACAGATGGGGGCAGATGTCATTTGTATCAAGGATATGGCAAACCTGCTGTTGCCTTATGATGCATACTCTCTGGTCAAGAAATTAAAGGCTGCCGTTTCGGTGCCGATTCACCTGCATACCCACAATACTACGGGTACCGGTGATATGACCAACCTGATGGCGTCCCAAGCCGGTGTTGACATTGTTGACTGTGCGTTGTCGCCGTTGGCAAACGGTACTTCCCAGCCTGCTACCGAGGCGATGGTTGCAACTCTGCAGGGGACCGAGCGTGATACCGGTCTGGATTTGTCTAAGTTAAACGATATTGCGGCTTATTTCCGTAAGATTGCCGAAAAACTGAAGGCAGAGGGGAGTTTGGACCCCAAGGTACTGAATGTAGACTCTAACACCTTACTGTACCAGGTTCCCGGCGGTATGCTTTCCAACCTGCTTTCCCAGTTAAAGCAGGCGAATGCAGAAGGCAGATTTTACGAGGTTTTGGCAGAAGTTCCCCGTGTCCGCGAAGATTTTGGTTATCCGCCCCTGGTTACGCCTACCAGCCAGATTGTAGGCTCTCAGGCGGTTATGAATGTACTTTCGGGCGAACGCTATAAGATGTGTCCGAAGGAGTCCAAGGGCCTGATGCGCGGTGAGTACGGCAGACTGCCTGCTCCTGTAAACGAAGAGGTCCGCAAGAAAGTTATCGGTGACGATGAAATCATCACCTGCCGTCCGGCGGATTTGATTTCGCCCGAGCTGGAAGGGTATAAGAAGGAGGCAGAAGCCTATATCGAAAAGGAAGAAGATGTACTGAGCTATGCACTCTTCCCGCAGGTCGCAACCAAATTCTTCGAGGCGAAAAAAGCGCCCAAGGAAGATGAGGTCAGAAAGATTTTTGTTGAAGACCTGTTAAAATAAAAAGGCTTTTCCAAAAGGAGGTGACGGTCATGGCAACAGGTAGTAGTAGCGGCGCGGGCAGGCGAAGCATCGCGACAGGCTACCCCTGTCGCTGTGACCGTTTTGTTTTGCGTCGTACAAACCAATTATTTTAAGGAGGTACGACCATGAAGGAGCAACTGTTAGAGCTTTTTGAGGCACGGTCTTTTTCCCTGCTCCGCAAAGAGCTGGAAGCCATACATCCCGCTGACTTGGCGGAGGTACTGGCCGAAGTGGGCAATGATGCCTTAACCGTCTTTTTCCGCCTGCTCCCTAAGGAGGAAGCGGCGGAAACCTTTGTTGAACTGGACGGTGATTTACAACAACAACTGATTTTAGGGTTCAGCGACCGCGAATTGAAAGCAGTGTTGGATGAGCTTTATGCCGATGATGCGGTGGATATTTTGGAAGAGATGCCTGCGGGGGTGGTTAAACGGGTCTTGCGTTCTGCTGATCCGCAACTGCGTACCGACATCAACCAGCTTCTGCGCTATCCCAAGGATAGTGCGGGCAGTACCATGACCACCGAGTATGTTGACTTAAAGCAAGGAATGACGGTTGAGGATGCTTTTGCGCGAATCCGCCGTGTGGGCGTGGATCGTGAAACGGTGTACACCTGCTATGTGGTGGACGATGCACGGCATTTGCTGGGGATCGTTACGGCAAAGGATCTGTTGCTGGCAGACCCCCAAACCCCGATTTCAGAATTAATGGAAACCCAGATTATTTCGGTGGGCACCCATGACGATCGCGAGGAAGCCACCCGCGCATTTGACCGATACGACTTGTTGGCGCTCCCTGTTGTAGATGCGGAAAACCGACTGGTCGGCATTGTCACGGTTGACGACGCGTTAGACATTTTGCAGGAAGAGACCACCGAGGATATTTTAAAGATGGCGGCTATGACCCCTGCCGAAGAAAGTTATTTTAAGACATCGGTTTGGGAACATACCAAAAACCGCATCCCGTGGCTGCTGTTTTTAATGCTTTCCGCCACTGTGACGGGAATGATTTTAAGCTACTACGAGGCGGCGTTTTCTGCCCTGCCTTTGTTGGTGTCCTTTGTCCCGATGCTGATGAGTACGGGAGGAAACTGCGGCACTCAAAGTGCAACCATGATCATCCGTGGGATGGCACTGGATGAAATCCGCACCCGTGATTTGCTTCGGGCTTTGTGGAAGGAAATTCGTATCGCATTACTCTGCGGCGCTGTTTTGGCTGCTGTTAACGGTGTGAGGATCTACTTCCAGTATGGACGGGATTTTGAAATGACTGCAGTCATTGTCCTGACCCTGATTGCCACCATCATTGTTGCTAAGGTTCTGGGGTGTTTGCTCCCGATGCTTGCCAAACTGGTACGGTTAGACCCGGCGGTAATGGCGGCACCGATTATTTCCACTTGTGTGGATGCCTTTTCGGTGACCATTTATTTTAGGATTGCAGTACAGCTTTTAAGCCAATTACATTAAAAAGACCCGAAAGGGTCTTTTTTCATTGCAACGATAGCGGCAAGAACCTTTTTAAAGGTTGGGATTCAACGGTTTTTGGCTGTAGAATAAATGATTTTCTTCCTTTATATATAGAGCGTTTTGGGACATCTAAAATTTTTTGAAAAAATTTTCAAAAAACACTTGCAATTGGAGAAAATGCATGGTATACTAATTGAGCGTGTGTATGACAAGCGATGAAGTGGGATGTGGCTACCCTTTGAGGTAGGGAACTCTCATGGAGTGTGTCCGATTTCAAACCGGGCGACAAAGGAAACTGTGCGCATACCGCCACGCCTAAAATACAAAAGCGTGTCGAATTGTGTCGTGTTTGCCCAGGAAGGCGTATGCCATTCTCTGGGTTTTCCTATTGATATAGGAAAAACACACGGAACTATGTACAGTTTTTCCACCGCTGTCGTGCGTAAGATGCACCACGTACGATATTAAAGGAGGCGAAAGCAAATGGCAAATCAGAAAATCAGAATCAGACTTAAGGCGTATGATCATCAGCTCCTGGATCAGGCTGCTGCAAAGATCGTCGACACTGCGAAGAGAACGGGAGCAAAGGTTTCCGGTCCCATTCCGCTGCCGACCGAGAAAGAGATCATCACCATCCTGCGTGCAGTCCACAAGTACAAGGACAGCCGTGAGCAGTTCGAAATGAGAACACACAAGCGTCTGATCGACATCCACGATTTCAACGCAAAGACCACCGGTGCTCTGACCAAGTTGGTTATGCCCGCAGGCGTTGATATCGAGATGAAGCTGTAAGAAACAGCAAAGCAAAACGAAGAAGTACCGATTATAATATAAGGCATGTTCTTGAATAGGCTGTTTTGGTGAGTGATGCATTGCATATCGCAGCAAAATGGCGGGACGGTCTGAAAAAATTAGGACTTCCGAGCGGGTTCCGCTCTTCAGACAAGCAATCGCTTGTCGGTCACGTTGGCGAAAGTCAACCAATAACCAATATAGGAGGTAAATCATGAAGAAAGCGATTTTAGGTAAGAAAATCGGCATGACGCAGGTTTTTGACGAAAACGGCACGATGATTCCGGTTACCGTAATCGAAGCCGGCCCCTGCGCAGTCATCCAAAAGAAAGACGTAGAAAACGACGGCTACGAAGCAGTTGTTGTTGCCTACGACGACAAGGCAGAACGCCTGGTCAACAAGCCTGAAAAAGGCAAGTTCGCTAAGGCTGGTGTTTCCTGCAAGAGACACGTTCGTGAGTTCAGACTCGACGATTGCAGCACCTTAAATGTTGCAGACGAGATTAAGGTTGACACCTTCGAAGCTGGCGAGCGTGTAGACGTTACCGGTATTTCCAAAGGTAAGGGCTTTGCCGGCGTTATCAAACGTTACGGCCAGCACAGACTGAAGGAAACGCACGGTACCGGTCCTGTACACCGTCACGCAGGTTCCATGGGTGGATGTTCTTATCCCGGCCGTGTATTCAAGGGTAAGAGACTTCCTGGTCACATGGGCCACGTCCGCGTTACCGTTCAGAATCTGGACATCATCCGTGTGGATGCAGAACGCGGTCTGCTGTTGGTTAAAGGCGCTGTTCCCGGCCCCAAGGGCGGTCTGGTAACGGTCAAGAATACGGTAAAAGCGTAAGGACCGAATAGGAAGGAGGATTTAGAATGCCTAAAGTAGCATTATACAATATGGCCGGCGCACAAGTCGGCGACGTTGCTCTGAACGATGCAATCTTTGCTGCAGAGATCAACGAGTCTGCTGTTCATCAGGTTGTTGTCAACTACCTGGCGAACCAGCGTCAGGGTACTCAGTCCACCAAGACCCGTTCTGAGGTTTCCGGTGGCGGTATTAAGCCCTGGCGTCAGAAGGGCACCGGTCGTGCAAGACAGGGCTCCATCCGTGCTCCCCAGTGGAAGGGTGGCGGCGTTGCATTAGGCCCCAAGCCCAGAAGTTACAAATACACCTTAAACAAGAAGGTTAAGAGACTGGCTATGAAGTCTGTTCTGACCGCTAAGGTGAACGACAGTGCAATCTACGTCATTGACAATCTGTCTGTTGACGCTTACTCCACCAAGGCGATGAAAGCCATGCTGGATGCGCTGAAGATCGAAGGCAAAGCCTTGATCGTAACCCCCGAAAAGAACGAACTCATCTACCGTTCTGCAAGAAACATTGCAGGTGTTACCGTTTCCATGGTTGGCACTTTGAATGTTTACGAAGTACTGAATCACGGTGCTCTCGTTATCGCGCAGGATGCAATCTCGAAGATTGAGGAGGTCTTAGCGTGAACTACAACGACATCATCATCCGCCCCATCGTCTCCGAACGGAGCATGGAAGGCGTACAAGACAAGAAGTACACCTTTGAAGTTGCTTTGAAAGCAAACAAGGTTGAAATCAAGAAGGCTGTTGAAGCCATCTTTGGCGTAAAGGTCGCATCGGTTACCACCATGCGCGTTCTGGGTAAGGAAAAGCGCGTCGGCGTTCACGTCGGCAAGCGTCCCGACTGGAAGAAAGCTACGGTTAAACTGACGGCTGACAGCAAGACCATTGAACTGTTTGAAGGCATGGCGTAAGCCGATTATAGAGTAAGGAGTGATTTAAATGGGAATTAAAAAATACAATCCTACCTCTCCGGCAAGAAGAACCATGACCGTTTCCACCTTCGAGGAAATCACTAAGAAGGCTCCGGAAAAGTCCTTGCTGGAATCGTTAAAGAAAAACGCCGGTCGTAACTCTTACGGTCGTATCACCGTTAGACATCGCGGCGGCGGCAACAAGAAAAAGTACAGAATCATCGACTTCAAGCGTAATCGCGTCGGTGAGAACGCTCAGGTTTTGGCCATCGAGTACGACCCGAACCGTAGCGCCAACATCGCACTGGTTCAGTACGAAGATGGCGTTAAGAGCTACATCATCGCCCCCAACGGCATCAAAGTCGGTGACACCATCCTGTCCGGTGCCGGCGCTGACATTAAGCCCGGTAACACCCTGGAACTGAAGGATATCCCGCTGGGTACCATTATCCACAACATCGAGATCCACCCCGGAAAAGGCGGCCAGTTGGTCCGTTCTGCCGGTGCCGGCGCTCAGTTGATGGCAAAGGACGGCGGTTATGCACAGGTTCGTCTGCCCTCCGGTGAAGTTCGCATGGTTCTCTTAAACTGCAAGGCCACCATCGGCCAGGTCGGTAATCTGGACCACGAAAACATCACCATCGGTAAGGCAGGTCGTAAACGTCACATGGGTTGGCGCCCGACCGTTCGCGGTGTTGTTATGAACCCCTGCGATCACCCCCACGGTGGTGGTGAAGGTAAGTCGCCCATCGGTCGTCCCAGTCCTGTTACCCCCTGGGGTAAACCCGCTCTGGGCCTGAAGACCCGCAAGAAGAAAAATCAGTCTGATCGCTTAATCGTGAAGCGTCGGAATGCCAGATAATTGAGAGGAGGCATCATTCATGAGTAGATCGGTTAAAAAAGGACCGTTTGTACAAGAGGTACTTTTGAAGCGCATCGTGGAAATGAATCAGGCCGGTGAAAAGAGAGTACTCAAGACTTGGTCGAGAGCCTCTACGATTTTCCCCGAAATGGTCGGTCATACCATCGCGGTATATGACGGACGCAAGCATGTTCCGGTTTATATGACCGAGGACATGGTAGGTCACAAACTGGGTGAGTTCGCTCCCACCAGAACCTACCGTGGTCACGCAGGTTCTAAGACCGGCGGCAAGAAGTAATTTCCAAGATTCGCGGAAGGAGGATTAACAAATGGAAGCAAGAGCCATTTTAAGATATGCACGCATTTCCCCGAGAAAGGTTAAGATCGTTATCGATCTGATCCGCAACAAGCCCGTCGGAACTGCAATCGCTATTTTAAAGAACACCCCCAAGGCAGCATGTGAGCCTGTCTTGAAACTGTTAAATTCGGCCATCGCCAACGCTGAAAACAACCACAACATGGATGTTTCCAAGTTGTACGTCGCAGAAGTATTCGCTTGCGGCGGCCCCATGTTAAAGCGTGTACGGCCGCGTGCTCAGGGTCGTGCGTTCCGCATCTTAAAGCGGACCAGCCACATCACCCTGGTACTGAAAGAAAAGGAATAAGGAGGTATCATAATGGGTCAGAAAGTTAACGCACACGGTCTTCGTGTCGGTATTATCAAGGACTGGGATTCCAAATGGTATGCATCCGACAAAGACTTTAGCACGAATCTGGTAGAAGACTTCCAGATGAGAAAGTATCTGAAAAAGAAACTGTTTGCAGCAGGCATCTCCGGCATCGAGATCGAACGTGCAGCAAACCGTGTTCGCGTCAATCTCCACGTTGCAAAGCCCGGTCTGGTAATCGGTAAGGGTGGCGCTGAGATTGAAAAGTTAAAGAAAGATCTGCAACAGAAGTTCGGCAAGGAAGTTGCTCTGAACATCGTTGAGATCAAGCGTCCCGAAATGGATGCACTGCTGGTTGCCGAGAACATCGCTTCGCAGTTGGAACGCAGAATTTCCTTCCGTAAGGCTATGAAGCAGGCTATGGGCAGAACCATGAAGGCTGGCGCTAAGGGTATTAAGACTGCATGTTCCGGTCGTTTGGGCGGTGCTGAAATCGCTCGCCGCGAACATTATCACGAAGGTACCATCCCGCCGCAGACCCTGCGTGCTGCCATCGACTACGGCTTCGCAGAAGCAAACACCACCTACGGTAAGATTGGTGTTAAGGTCTGGATCTACAAGGGCGAAGTTTTGCGTGAGAGCAAGAAATCTGTAGAAGGAGGCAAATAAGCATGTTATTACCGAAAAGAGTAAAGCACAGAAAAGTAATGCGCGGTCGCTTAAAAGGTAAAGCACATCGCGGCAACACGGTAACTTACGGCGAATTTGGCCTTCAGGCTCAGGAAGCCGCTTGGATTACCAGCAACCAGATCGAGGCAGCTCGTATTGCCATGACCCGTTACACCAAGCGTGGCGGTAAGGTCTGGATCAAGATTTTCCCTGACAAACCGATTACCGAGAAACCTGCTGAAACCCGTATGGGTAGCGGTAAAGGTTCTCCCGAGTATTGGGTAGCAGTTGTTAAGCCCGGCAGAGTCATGTTCGAGATCGGTGGCGTAGCTGAAGAAATCGCACGTGAAGCACTGCGTCTGGCAATGCACAAGCTGCCTGTAAAGTGCAAGATCGTTGCACGTGAGACGAACGAAGGCGGTGATAACGAATGAAAGTTCAAGAATTAAGAGAACTGACCGTTGCCGAGTTGGCACAGAAAGAGCTCGAATTGAGCGAGGAGTTACGCAACCTGCGTTTCCAGCATGCGTTAAGCCAGCTTGATAACCCTATGAAATTAGCAGAAATCAAGAAGAACATTGCACGTGTTAAGACCATCCTTCAGGAAAAATCTCTGAAGGAGTCGGTTTGACCGGCTGAAAGGAGGCGGCTTGAATGTCCGAAGAAAGAGCAAGCAGAAAGACCCGAATCGGTTATGTTGTGAGCAACAAAATGGATAAGACTGTTGTTGTTGCCATCGAGGACAGCGTTAAGCATCCCATGTATAATAAGGTTGTGAAGAGCACCTATAAGCTGAAAGCCCACGACGAAGAAAACGTTTGCAATGTCGGCGACAAGGTTAAGGTTATGGAAACCCGCCCGCTGAGCAAGGACAAACGCTGGAGATTGGTTGAAATCGTCGAGAAGGCGAAGTAATCGAAGGGAGGATGAACCATGGTTCAGCAACAGAGTTTACTGAAGGTTGCCGATAACACCGGTGCGAAAGAATTGTTCTGCATCCGCGTACTCGGCGGCTCGAAGAAAAGATATGGCAACATTGGCGATGTCATTGTTGCTTCGGTTAAGAAAGCAGCTCCCGGTGGAGTTGTAAAGAAGGGTGATGTCGTTAAGGCAGTTATCGTCCGTTCCGTTAAGGGTCTGGGCCGTCCCGACGGGTCTTATATCCGTTTCGACGAAAACGCTGCTGTCATCATCAAGGAAGATAAGAACCCCCGCGGTACCCGTATCTTTGGACCCGTGGCAAGAGAGCTTCGTGAAAAAGAGTATATGAAGATCTTGTCTCTGGCTCCCGAAGTACTGTAAGGAGGTGGCTAAGATGAATAAGATGAACATCAAAAAAGGCGATGAAGTTGTCGTTCTGTCCGGTAAAGACCGTCAGAAGAAGGGCAAGGTCTTAGAGGTTCTGCCCAAGAAGGACATGGTCATCGTTGAAGGCGTTAACATGGCAACCAAGCACACCAAGCCCCGTCGTCAGGGTGAGTCCGGCGGTATTATCCATCAGGAAAATGCCATCCGCGCCTGCAAGGTCATGGTTGTTTGCAAGAAATGCGGCAAGGCTACCCGCGTAGGCCGTAAGGTTTTAGAAGACGGTAAGCACGTTCGCATCTGCAAAAAGTGCTCTGAACTGTTGGGCGACTAACACTGAGAGGAGGTTTCTGGGAACATGAGTAGATTATATGATAAGTATGTGAGCGAAGTTGCTCCTGCTTTAATGAAAAAGTTTGAATACAAGAGCCCCATGCAGATCCCGAAGTTTGAGAAGATCGTTATCAACATCGGCGTCGGTGAGGCAAAGGACAACGCAAAAGCTATCGATGCAGCAGTTGCAGATTTAGCACTCATTACCGGTCAGCAGCCCGTTGTAACCAAGGCAAAGAAGTCGGTTGCAGCATTCAAGCTGAGACAGGGTATGAACATCGGCTGCAAAGTAACCCTGCGCGGCGACAAGATGTTCGAGTTTATGGATCGTCTGTTTAATGTTGCTCTGCCCCGTGTCCGCGACTTCCGTGGTATCAACGGAAACGCATTTGACGGCAGAGGTAACTATTCTCTCGGTTTAAAAGAGCAGTTGATCTTCCCCGAAATCGAGTATGATAAGGTGGACAAAATCCGCGGTATGGATATTATCTTTGTTACCACCGCTAATACCGATGAGGAAGCAAAAGAGATGCTGACTTTGATGGGCGCACCGTTTGCGCAGAACTAAGAGGAGGGAATAAATAAAGATGGCTAAGAAATCCATGATTTTAAAGCAGCAGAAAACTCCGAAGTTCTCGACCCGTGCTTACAGCCGTTGCAAACTCTGCGGTCGTCCGCACGCTTACTTGAGAAAGTTCGGTATCTGCCGTATTTGTTTCAGAGAGTTGGCTTATAAGGGTCAGATCCCCGGCGTAAAGAAAGCCAGCTGGTAATCCTGAAAAAGGAAGGAAGGAGGCAACACTAATGCAAATTACCGATCCTATCGCAGATATGTTAACCCGTATCAGAAACGCCAACACCGCTAAGCACACCAGCGTAGAGGTTCCTGCTTCGAACATGAAGAAGGCTCTGGCGGAGATTCTGCTTGAGGAAGGATATATCCAGAACTATCAGGTCATCGAAGATGGCAAACAGGGCATCATTAAAATCACTTTGAAGTATGGTGCCAACAAGTCGAAGGTCATCACCGGTTTGAAGCGTATTTCTAAGCCGGGTCTGAGAGTGTATGCAAGCAGTGACGAGCTGCCCAGCGTTTTGAAGGGCTTGGGTATCGCCATCATCTCTACATCCAAAGGCATCATGACCGACAAGAAAGCCCGTCGTGAAAACGTCGGTGGCGAAGTACTTGCCTTTGTTTGGTAAGGTACGCACAGAAACTTAGGAGGTGTAGAAATGTCTCGTATCGGACGTATGCCGATTACGATTCCGGCAGGGGTCGAATTAAAGATCGCTGACGGCAATCTGGTCACCGTTAAGGGACCCAACGGCACTTTAGAGAAAAAACTTCATCAGGCTATGAAAATTACGGTCGAAGGTTCTGTCGCTACTGTTGAAAGACCCGACGACGCAAAGGAAAACCGCGCTCTGCACGGTCTGACCCGTACCCTGTTGAACAATATGGTCGTCGGTGTTACCGAAGGCTATAAGAAAGAGCTGGAAGTCAACGGCGTTGGCTACCGTGCTCAAAAGGACGGCAACAAGCTGGTTATGAACCTGGGTTACTCTCACCAAGTTATTATGGAAGAAATCCCCGGCATCACCATTGAAGTTCCCGGCCCCAACCAGATTATTGTTAAAGGTCCTGACAAGCAGGTTGTTGGCGAGTTCGCTGCCAAGATCCGCGAAAAGAGACCGCCTGAACCCTACAAGGGCAAAGGTATTAAGTATGCAACCGAGCACATCCGCCGTAAGGAAGGTAAAGCCGGCGGTAAGGGCAAGAAGTAAGAAAGGAGTGTTAGGCGTTGATTAAAAAGAATGGCAGTAACGTATCGCGTTTAAAGCGTCATGAAAGAGTTCGTAAAGCCATCAGCGGAACAGCCGAAATGCCCCGTTTGAACGT